>NZ_JBSAXD010000020.1:0-161883 GCF_053427715.1 Burkholderia sp. MR1-5-21 | reverse complement strand
ACCGCTCATCGGTCCAGCGATGGCGATCTTCACGGTTTCCGCTTGCGCGGTGGCGGCGCCGGCGGCGAACAGCACGGCGGCGACGGAAATGGACGTAAGACGGGACAGCGTCATCTGGAGCTCCTCGATGTTGTTTAGTCATACGGGCAAAGGCGGCATGACTTGCGCAATCGAACAGCACCCGGGGCGAGGACATGGGACACGCCCGAGACGCGGAGACGGACCTTGTGCGGAATGTGACTTGTGCGGGGCCCGGCTCTTACCATCCCCGAAGGGGATGTTTGGTTCGGAAAGACATCGTGATGCGTCTTGCATTGCGCAAGCGTTTCGCCTGCCCCGCTTGCCAAACCGCTCGCCGGATGGATGGTCCGACAGCCGTTGGCAAGGCAGTCGAAATTATATGAGGGTTTTTCATTCGTCTGTCGAAAATGCCGGCCAACCAAGGGAAAACACGTAGGACTGTTGAGCGGGGTGGTGGCGACTGCAGTGCAACCTGATTTAAAAGGGAACGTTTGCTGGGAGTGCAATCTGGTTGCGATGATCGTTCAGGTTCTGGTGCAGCGCCTTGCCTGACAATGCATTCATGGGTCACGCCTGCTGGCCGCCGCTGCCACGCGATTTAAAGGGCCGCATCGATCGCGGACAGCGTGTGAACGGGTCAAGGACCAGGCACCACGACCGTGCATCGTGCGGAGCCGGACAAGCATTCGATTTGCCGACCGAATCACCAGCAACGAAAGGTTGTAGTTATATTTATGAAATAATACGAATTCTGCTCAGCAATCCAGCCAGCTTTCATCGCGATTCGCGTCGGCGCCGTCATGCGCCGCACCGCCTGCGGCGCCACCCGCCGCGCAGCCGCCAGCCAGTGATCTGCTTTCCTTCACTGGATATCGCTTGCCTTGAATCGTCGATGAACCACACCCTTCGTTTCACCCCCGCCGCCGCGCTCGCCTGCGCCCTCTCCCTGTCGACGCCGAGTGCGTGGAGCGACGACGCGCTCACCGCCCCGATCACAGGCACGAACCTGTTCCGCGCGGAACGCCGTGCCGCGAAAAACGTGCGAAGCGGGCGCGACACGCGCCCGCGCCGCTTCGCCGCGCAAGTGAAGCCCAATCCGTTCGACACCCCGGACGCGCGGGAACTTCGCGTGTCGGGCGATCGCCTCACGCAGCATCCGTCGGCCGCAGGCGAACGCACTTCATGGTGGCCCGCGAACCGCGTCGCGCTCGGCGCGGGCGGCAGCGACAGTTTCGGCCGCGCGGTACCTGTATACGAACGGCGCCGCCTCGACTGGGATGCGTACCTGCGCGCGAACGGCTCGCCGTCCGCGACACGCGGCACGCCGCCGCCGCCGCCGCCACCGGGCGCGGATACGCGGACACGCTGGTTCGATCCGTCACGCGGCGTGGCCGGCGCGCCGAATCCGTTCGATCCATCGGCGCCGCAACCCCACACGCGCATGTTCTACAACAACGGCGCGGGCTCGCGTTGCACGGCGACGGCGGGCGCGGGGACGTCACGGTCGGCGTGTGACATCAAGTGGTGATGGGCGCGGCGAGCAATCGTGCCGCCTTCGCGCCCGGCTGATCCGGCCGGGCGAATGGCACGGAGCCGGATGCTTCCCGTTACCTAAAATGGATTGAACCAGCCCGCTCCATCCATCGACAAGGACCGACGGCGCCATGCATCCGTCGGTCACGCCCGGACGTTCTCCGGGCGTCGATTGTTCAGCGGATACGAAGGAGGGAAGCCATGAAATTCCTGCTGACTTTCACTTGGGCCCCTGATACGCAATCCAGGGCGGACGCCATCGATCGGTTCAGGCGCACCGGCGGGCTCCCGCCTGCGGGCGTCACGCTGCTGGGCCGATGGACACGCGCGGACCTGAGCGGCGGCTTCGACCTGCTCGAGACGGATGACGCGAAAAAGCTGACGGAGTTCGCATACATGTGGAGCGACCTGATGTCGCTCGATATCGCGCCGGTACTCGAAGATGCCGAACTGGGCGAAGTCCTTGAACGTGTGATGAAGTAGCGCCACGGCGACGCCGCCTCGCGTGCATCCCAGCCTGGCGCATCCCCGCACCTTGCGGAGAAAGATTGTCTGATGACGGGTTGAATCCGGCTTCGTGCCGCAGTCGGAAACGCGCGCGTTCTACGACGACGGCGCGGGCACGCATTGCACGGCGACCGGTGGTGCGGGCACGTCGCGGTCGTCGTGGAATGTCACGTGGCGGTGAGCGACGACGCGCGACAGCGGCTGCCCTATCCGGCGTGCCACGCGGCTTCGCGCAGCACGACCGCATGGCGCGCGGTATGGCGCGGCATTTCACATCGCCGTGACGATCAGCCTGGCCGGCTCGATCGTTATCCGCGCCGTTCGTCCCGGGACAAAACCCGCGTCGTGGATGAGCCACATTCCGCCAATCCTGAGCCACGGGTAAAAACTCTTGGGCCTCTTTCCCATGTCCTTCGGAAAGCCCCAGGATTCCTGAATCGTCACGTAACGTTCCGTGATCGGTGAGCGTTATTTATCATTTGCCTTAGCCATGGACAACTCCTTGCAAGTTGGCTGTGGTTAGCGGGTCGTGAGTGTTGGTAGCACTTGCGGCCCGCGCTCGTTTACTGCGGTGTTTTAATGGTTCGGATTCCTCCTTTGTTGGCGTTTCGATGAGAACGGTGCTTCGACGGGGATCACAGCGTGCGGCGCATCCATCGGCGCTCACGACGCACACGCGATCATCATCAGTTGGACATCGCCTATTTGACCATCGTTGATCGACCAATGTTTTCGGATTGAGTGAACGTTAGCCGCTGGGGATAGGCACGCGATCTGCATAGGTTGAGGGGCTACCACTCTCCCGAAGATCGCCGCCTTCGATGATCATAGTGAGGTATTCTCGTTGACATGGATATCGGTGGCTTCGATCTCAATCTCCTGAAGGCGTTCGACGCGCTTTATGCGGAGCGTCACGTTACGCGCGCCGGGATGCGTATCGGTCTTAGCCAGTCGGCGATGAGCGGCGCCCTCACCAGGTTGCGTGAGCTGTTCGAGGATGAGCTGTTCTTGCGAACGCCGTCGGGGATGCAGCCGACCCCACGGGCTCACGATCTTGCTGGCCCTATATCCAACGCACTCCGACTTGTACGGGGTGCATTACGGGCCGATGGTTTCGATCCTGCGACGGCTGGTGACGCGTTCACGATAGCGATGAACGACTATGCCGCTTTCGTTCTACTGCCGCCGCTGCTGGCACGCCTTAGCATCGAGGCGCCTCACGTCGACGTGCACGTGCACGGAACGTTCGGTCGGGATGAAGCGCTCGAACTCCTCGACAGCGGCGAAGTAAGCCTCGCGATCGGTTTCCCGGTCGAGGCTTCGGCACGCATCCTCAAGCGCCCGCTGCTCCAGGAGGACTTTGCATGCGTAGCGCGCCCTGAGCACCCCGCGTTTGCGCACGGTGCGAGCCTCGACGCCTTCACGACTGCGCCTCATCTCCTGATATCACCCGAGGGCGACCGCTCAAGTCTGGTCGATCACGAACTCGCCAAGCTGGGGCTCGGACGGCGCGTGGTACTGAGCTTGCCGCAATTTCTGGTCGCACCCTTCGTGATCGCCGAGACCGATCTCGTCGCGACGCTCGCCTCCCGTGTCGCTCGGCGGTTCGCAGCGACTGGGGTCGGCATCTCCGTCCATCAACCGCCAATCGAACTGCCCAGCTGGACACTTGCGATGATGTGGCATCGTCGTGCGGACGCTCACGCGGCCACTTGTTGGCTGAAAAACGTCATCGCCGAGGTCGCCGCCTCGGCTTGACGTCATCGACGCAAGCGATATCGGTACATCAGAACTTGCGATTTCCATTTGAAAAAGCAGCCCACTACCATTGCCCACATCGACACTGGAAGAGGTAACGGACATGCGTGTATTGGTGACGGGAGCAACGGGGTTGATCGGGGGGGCTGTAGCGCGTCGCTTGATGGCGGGCGGCCATGAGGTCGTGGGACTCGCCCGTTCGGAAATGAGTGCGAGCAAGCTAACCGGCGAGGGCTTTGCGGTGAAGCAAGGCGACCTTGCCGACTCGGCGAGCGTCGCTTCTGCCGCTCGTGCCGTTGACGCGGTTATACATGCCGCCTCGCCGAGCGACCAGAATACGGCAACTTATGACAAAGCGGCGACGCGCTCGATCATCGAAGCGCTGCGCGGCACGGGCAAGCGTTTTATCTATACAAGCGGTTGTCTGATCTACGGATCGACCGGCGACACACCCGCCACTGAAGACAGCCCGCTGAATCCAGTCGAGCTCGTGCGCTGGCGCCAAGAGCTCGAGGACGAGATCCTTGCGGCTGCGACCGCGGGTGTTCACCCGAGCGTCATCCGGCCGGCCTGGGTTTACGGCAACCGGGGCGGCGCCGCAATGATGATGTACGGCGCGGCCAAGAAATACGGCGTGGCGCGCTACGTCGGTGACGGGCGAAACCGCTGGTCGACGGTGCACGCTGACGACCTCGCCGACCTCTACGCGCTCACGCTTGAACGGGCGCCGGTTGGCTCGGTCTTCAACGGTGTTCACGGAACGGCGACACCACTTATCGAAATCGCGCGTGCGGCGAGCGAGGCCGCCGGTGCTAAGGGCCGCGTAGAGGCATGGCCGCTCGACGAGGCGCGCCAGTCGCTCTGGGCATTCGCCGACGCGATCACCTGCGATCAGGTCGTCTCCGGGGAAAAGGCAAAACGCGAACTCGATTGGCGTCCGTCGCGACGCTCGATCGTCGAGGAGTTGCGTTCCTACGTCTCGGCGGCCGCCTAAGCACGCGGTGCCTCTTCAACCGCCCGCCCCTTGGCTGCCAGGCCCAAGGGCCGTGGGCTCGCTTGTAATGAATGATGCGTCATGCAGCTTTCCTACGTTTCCATCGCAGTGCGCGAGCCCGCGCGCTCGCCAAAATCTTGAGAGTCGCTTAAATGCTACATACGGTTTCTATCTGGCTTCTCGTTGTCGCTTTTTTCGGTGCGGGGCTGTTCAACGCGATTGGCACGCCCGCCACGCAGGACAGCTTTGTCCGGTGGGGGTATCCCCGCTGGTGGCATCGTGCCACCGGTACGCTGGAGATGATCAATGCCGTCTTGATCGCACTTCCCGTCACCCGTGGGTTGGGCCTGATCCTTGGTGCCGTCATCATCTCCGCAGCGGTTTTGACCGTCTTGCGTCACCGTGAGCTTTCACACCTTGCTCCGCTCGGCGTCTTCTTGGTTATGCTTACTCTGGCGGGAATCACATCGTAGGAACGTATCGCTTGACCCCGTGCACGCGCATCAAGATGCCCGTGCGCGGTGGATTCGGCGTGTGGTGCGCTGTAAGAAGGCTGAACGCGGGGCGATTCGTATGGGCCCATGAGACAGGCGCACCGGCGTCCATGGCGCTTAGCCAAGTTCGGTTCGATACGCTCGTGGTCGGCTTCACGCCCCCGATGGCTACACTGCGCTGGCCGCCGGCCATGTAGCCTGCTCGCGGGTTCTTGACTGGGCGAAGCGGACCTTCGAATGTCCGACCTCATCGCTAGCCGAGCGGCTGTTGACGGCCGGACTCGGAAGCTCGATGTGGGTCGACAGTCGCGCGCGCTGGCTCCCAATAGAAAAATCCCTGCTCAGCGTAGTCCGCCAAGCAGGGATCGGGCTGATCATCTCATTAACGCCAACCTGTATCGGTTGGCGTTTTGCTTCGGGTATGACCGGTATCAGAACTGGTTCATGGTGTTGTCTTTACCCGCCGCCTTCAGGGCCGCTTCGCCGCTGAAATACTCCTTGTGGTCGTCGCCGATGTCCGAGCCGGACATGTTCTGGTGCTTGACGCAGGCGATGCCCTGACGGATTTCCTTGCGCTGCACGCCAGCCACATAACCCAGCATGCCCTGGTCGCCGAAGTATTCCTTGGCCAGGCTGTCGGTCGACAGCGCCGCGGTGTGGTACGTCGGCAGCGTGATCAGGTGGTGGAAGATACCTGCTTCGCGCGACGCGTCGGCCTGGAACGTGCGGATCTTTTCGTCGGCGAGCGCTGCCAGTTCACTCTGATCGTATTCCACGCTCATCAACTGCGCGCGGTCGTATGCCGACACATCCTTGCCCGCGGCCTTCATCGCGTCATACGCCTGCTGGCGGAAATTCAGCGTCCAGTTGAACGACGGGCTGTTGTTGTACACCAGCTTGGCGTTCGGGATGACCTTGCGAATCTCGCTGACCATGCCGCCGATCTGCGCGATATGCGGTTTTTCGGTTTCGATCCACAGCAGGTCGGCGCCGTTTTGCAGCGACGTGATGCAATCCAGCACGCAGCGCGCTTCGCCCGTGCCGGCGCGGAACTGGAACAGGTTGCTGGGCAGGCGCTTGGGACGCAGCAGCTTGCCGTCGCGCTTGATGATGACGTCACCATTGCCCAGTTGGTCGGCCGACAGCTCTTCGCAATCGAGGAAGGCGTTGTATTGGTCGCCCAGGTCGCCCGGCGTGTTGGTCACGGCGATCTGCTTGGTCAGGCCGGCGCCCAGCGAGTCGGTACGGGCCACGATGATGCCGTCGTCCACGCCCAGTTCCAGGAACGCGTAGCGGATGGCGCGGATCTTGGCCAGGAAGTCCTCGTGCGGCACGGTGACCTTGCCATCCTGGTGGCCGCATTGCTTTTCGTCGGACACCTGGTTTTCGATCTGGATGCAGCATGCGCCCGCTTCGATGAACTGCTTGGCCAGCAGGTACGTTGCTTCGGCGTTGCCGAAACCCGCGTCGATGTCCGCGATGATGGGCACGACGTGGGTGACGTGGTTGTCGATTTTCTGCTGGATGGCGGCCTTGGCAGCGCCTTCGGCAGCGTCCAGCTCGCGGAACAGGCCGCCCAGTTCACGGGCGTCGGCCTGGCGCAGGAAGGTGTACAGCTCGCGGATCAGCGCGCTGACGGAGGTCTTTTCGTGCATCGACTGGTCCGGCAGCGGGCCGAACTCGGAGCGCAGCGCAGCCACCATCCAGCCGGACAGGTACAGGTAGCGGCGTTCGGTGCTGTTGAAGTGCTTCTTGATGGAGATCATCTTCTGCTGGCCGATGAAGCCGTGCCAGCAGCCCAGCGACTGCGTGTACTTGGACGGGTCGGCATCATAGGCGGCCATGTCGGCACGCATGATCTTGGCGGTGTACCTGGCGATGTCCAGACCCGTCTTGAACTTGTTCTGGGCACGCATGCGGGCGGCATACTCGGGGTTGATCGCATTCCATGCGCTGCCGTGGGTTTCTTTCAAACCGGCAACTGCCTTGATGTCGTCTTGATACTGGGCCATGTCTATCTCCTAAGAGCAAAGCGCGTTTGAGCAAATGGTTGAGCGTGCCGCTCCGTCTGTCGAAGCGAACTGCATGACCAAATAGTAACGCCGGCCCGATGCACTTTGGTTATGTCTTATATAAGACATAAGACATAATTTTCTCTTGCTTTTCAACGGGTTACGCAGCGATTTTTGCGATGCAAAACAAGTTTTCAAGCGGCGAAAAAAGGATGCCGCGGGAATTCGAAGTGGATTCCGCAATACGAAACGCGCTTTCGGCTGTTGGAGGCAGGACAGGCACGGATGGCTCGCGTCCGACGCGTGATCGGGATGCAGCGCAACGCCGACACTCACTACGGTGGGCCCCGTGCGCCCCGCCGTTGCTGAGCTCGGCACGTTTCACCGTGCCGCGGACAAGCTGCACCTGACGCAGCCCGGACTGTCTCGGCGCATCCAGAAGCTCGCGCAGGCACTCGGCGTCGTGCTGTTCCACCGGATGACGAGCGCGTGACGCTGACGGGCGGCGGCCGCCAGTTCCAGCCCATGGAGCGTGACCAGATCGCGCAGATCGCAGTGAATTGTTCGTCGCCTTGAACCTGTGCCTCCGCTTGCAGCGCAGCCCAAGTTTCCTGCGCAGCCGCTCTATACGGTACATACCCATTCGTACGCCGCGCTCATGACGATGCTTTTGCGGGCGATCTGAACCAAAGCTCCCACGCGTTCGCTTATGTGCGGCGAGCACTTCGGCTCCAGCCGAGGCTCCCGCCGCACCCGCTGCGAAGGCACGCGCTTGCGCCATGCGTAAAAGGCGCTGACCGACACTCCGAGCGGCCAGGCAAGGTTGGGACTTACCCCACTAGTGGTAACCATTATGTACGGAACCGTATCGTACACATCAAACTGCGTTACTACGGATGGCCCCTCGACATCGACGGGCATGGCCAACCCGTCAACGCAGGGCGCGACCATGCGCGCCAGGCATGGTCGAGTAAGGAAAGGAGATGTCCTAAATGGGTAATCAACCGAATTACGAGAATGCGCACGAAGCAACTGCTATTCCTTTGGTCAGGTGCGGGGAAGCCTGTCGTACTGAATCAGTCGCGGCTGCGTCGGGTTCGGACGCGGGACGGTTTTATGGCTGGATCAACGTGTCTATGGCAGGTTTGGTCTTGCTGATTTCCATGGGAGTGGAATTTTCTTTTCAGATTTTTCTGCCCATTTTATGCAAGGAATTCGGCTGGAGCAGCAGCACGGTTGGCGGAGCAGTGTCGGTATCCATGTTATTACTTGGACTTACCTCGCCTCTTGCCGGCGCGATTACCGCCAGATATGGCTCGAGGATGGCCATAATTTCAGGTCACATCCTGCTTGCCGTGGGGTTGCTCGTCCTTTCTTTTCAGAGCCGGCCATGGCATTTGTATGCTGGCCTATCCCTTATGGGGGCCGGCTGCGGCATTGGCGGCATGGTGCCGGCAATGACCCTGGCAAGCAATTGGTTTGTCAGGAAAAGATCTCTTGCCATGAGCATTATCAACTCCTCGATAAGCATCGGTGGTTTCGTGATGATTCCGTTCACAACAGCACTTGTGAGCGGCTTGGGATGGCGAAACGCCTTTCTGGTATTAGGTGCAGTGGTGATGGTATTTACAGCGGTGGTCCCGGGAATCCTGATTCGAAACAAGCCGGAAGAAATTGGTCACATCCCGGATGGTGCACGAGTTTCAAAAACAGCGGTGAAAAGTGGCGAAAGAACTCTACATGCATTGTATAACACCCCCGCGGACTTCACTCTGGAGCAGGCCGTAAAGACCTGGGCACTGTGGATGTTGATAATAGTTTATGGGGCAGTGCAGTATACGATCACCATGATCATGACTTATCAAATATCATTTTTGCAGTCACTGGGCATAACGGGAATGGTCGCTGCCTCGGCAGCCGGCCTTCAATCCGGAGTTGGTCTTGTAGGCGCTCTGGCAATCGGGTTTTTGGGGTTCAGGTTTAACATGCGGACATTGATGATTATCTGCATGGCCGTTCTGAGCGCTGGCATGTGCCTGATGCTGATAGCCCAAACCGTACCCATGGTTTTCATTTATAACGTCGTCCTGGGGCTTGGTATCGGCGCGTTTACTACAAGCATCATGACTCTTTTTGCATCATATTACGGGCGTACTCATTTCCCTAAAATTCTGGGTCTTACCACGCCATTCTGGATGCTTATGGGGAGTTCGGGCGCGGGTGTTAGCGGGGCCCTGTATGACGCGACCGGTGGTTACATGACTCCGTTTCTTGTTGCTACGGTAGCCCTGGCATCAAGCCTGGTGCTGATCTGTTGCACGAAACCTCCCAAGCACCCTTCCCTCGCTTAAAAATCGACGCGATATTTTCTGGCCATCGTTTTCGGACACGGCCAACTTACTAAAGGAGAAATTAAATATGCCAGTCATTCAGGTGAATATCCACAAATGGGATGTCGAGAAAAAGAGGCAATTGGTCACCAAGGTTACGAGCGTTTTTGAGGAGCTCGGCGTTCCGAAAGAATTGGTCATGATTCAGATCAGGGAGGATGAACTTGAAAATGTCGGCGTTGGCGGCCTCCTCTTGATTGATCAAGCTCCTCCTGGAGCAAAATAAATAGCACCGTGGAATGAATTGAAGGAGATGGATATGGGAAAGCTGGAAGGAAAAGTAGCCATTGTGACCGGCGCAGGCAGTCCGCTCGGTCTCGGACGCGCCTATGCCCTCGCGCTGGCAAAGGAAGGATGTAGCGTTGTTGTTAACGATATCAATGAAAGCGCGGAGAACGTAGCAAAGGAAATTACCGATGCCGGCGGCAAGGCGGTAGCGGCAATCGCTAAAGTCGGCACTCGGGCCGTGGGCGAAAAACTTGTGCAAACGGCTGTCAATGAATTCGGCAGGATTGATATCGTGATCAATAATGCCGGCATTGTGTCATTTGCCAAAGTCGAGGATCTGGATGAAGATCGTTGGGACGAAGTTTTTAACGTCCATGTGAAGGGCACCGCTTTTTGCACTTCACCGGCAGTAAAGTGGATGATCACCAATAAGGTCAAAGGCAAGATCATCAATGTAACTTCCACCGCGGGGATGTACGGAGAGGTCAGCGGGGGATCGGACTACTGCGGGGCCAAAGCGGCGATTATCGGCATGACGAAGACGCACTCGCGCGAGTTGGCAGAGCACGGAATTTGCGTCAATGCGATTGCTCCAGGTGCTTTAACTATGGATATTGCGAAGATGCCACCTTCTTTCAAGGAGGTAGCCGACAAGATGACGGCCACGAGCGTCGTGCAGAGGGTTGGACGCCCGGAAGATGTCACTCCGCTAATTACCTTTCTGGCATCGGACGATGCCAGTTACATCACCGGCCAGATTATTGTTGCAACCGGAAATTCTGGAGTGATCTAGGTCGGGGTATCGCATTAACGGTGCCGATTGCGTTGATGCGACTTCCTTTTGTGTCACAGAAGACTTAAACGGGGGGCGTCCTGCCCCCTTTTCGTTCGCTTCGCGGCGCCCCTCCTGTTTTCCATAAAGGCCGTAAATTCCGCAAGTTGGCGGCTTGGATCAGCCTTGTTCTCCTGCCGCAAGGAAGTTTGGCTGCGTCCTTGTTGACGTCCACCGTAATTGCCCCGCCCAGGCCTGTCGTTTTCAGCAAGATTTGACCCACGTGATTGAGTGCCCCGGTCAACCTTTGAACAGGGATATAGAGGTGATCACGGTGAACGTACTGGCCAAGGGCCGGCGGCGGCAGATCCGGCATGAACCCATGCTACGTTGCCGGGAATCGCTCGAAGTCCACGACGAGTGAGGCACCGCGCAACGGCATGAGGCGTGACGTCTGTGTCATCCCCAATGGCCAGACCTGCCGATTAAAGATGTTTTGCAAGCGAGCGCATGCGGCTGATGCACAATCCACGTCCCGCACACCGTTCGCGTCGATGCCGCAGCCGCTTCAGAATCTGCGGCACCATCTGCTGAAGCACTCGTGCGGCAACCACATCATGACGCTGCTGCTCGCGGTGGTACGTGAGCATGGTCTGAACTCCGTACTTCTTGCGGCCCAGGCTGCGCTTGATTCCGGGTACCCCAGCGGGGAGCATGTGCCCCAATCTACTGAGCTGCCTGAAGACGCCAGCGGAAATGCACATGACGACGGTCACGAAGCTGCAACTGACCGAAGACCCCATCGCAGACGTCTCGCCCAATTAGAGCCTGCTTCCTGCCCTGCCAGGGGATTACCGTGTCCTACGCCATCATCGTCCAACTCAAGGGGCTCAAGCTTTATGGCATGGCCAGTGTGTCGCACTGCACGAGAAGTTTGGGTCGGCTTGTCCGACCCGGATGGCCGCCCGAGGCCGTGCCTCGTCGGCGGTGAATGAAGCTTAGGTCCGCGCGCTGACGTTATGCGGACAGGCTGGCGCAACTTCGCGGCTCTTCCCGGTGCAGCAGGGGCTTCGCGCCTATCATGCATTGCGCACGGAGTACGCCACCGCGCACGAACTGGCCTCCGCGCACGCGATTTATTGCGATCTGCGTCGCTGGCGCTTCAGGATTGACCGGAATTCGTCAAATATCGGGGCACTCTGCCGTTGGTGCGCAGGCATCGGACAACTGCGCGAGCTCGTCGGGCGCGAGCCGGACGGAAGCGGCCTGCAACAGCTCGGCCAACTGCTGTACCGTCTGTGCGGCGCTGATCGGCGCGGCGACGGTCGGTTGCGCTGCAAGCCAGGCGAGGGCGATGGCGGCCGACGACACTCGATGTGCCGCAGCAAGCTCCTCCAGCAGGCCAAGCAGCCTGACTTTCCGCGGGTTCGCGAAGTACATCGCAATAAGCCCTGTCCACGGCGGCGGGACGACGTCACCTTGCCGGTAGGCGCCGGCAAGGAAGCCGTGCGCAAGCCCTCCCCACGGAACCTCGACCATCCCCAGCTCGGCGATGATCGGCAGCAGCGCCAACTCGGGTTCGCGCTCGACGAGGTTGTAGTGATCCTGAGCGACCGTGAAAGGCGTGAGCCCCTCCCGCGCGGCAATCGCGGATGCGCTGCGCAGCCGATCCGCCGTGAAGTTCGACGCGCCGATTTCGCGCACCTTCCCTGCCCGCACCAGCTCATCGAAGGCGCCGAGCACCTCCTCCTGCGGCACGTGCGGGTCGTCTCGATGAGCGTAGTACAGGTCGATACGATCGGTGCGCAGCCGCGCGAGCGACTCGTCAACGGCACGCATGATGTTCTGTCGCGAAAGCCCGGCGCGGTCCGGTTTGTTGCCGACCTTCGTGGCGATCGCCACCCGGTTTCGGGTTCCGCGGGACGCGAGCCACTCGCCGAGAATCGACTCCGACTCGCCGCCGGTATGCCCGGGCACCCAGACCGAGTAGGCGTCGGCGGTGTCGATCGCCCGTCCACCGGCATCGACGAAGGCGTCGAGCACGGCGAAACTCTGATCGCGGTCGACAGTGTCGCCGAAGCAGCCCGCGCCGAGCACGAGCGAACCGAAGTCAAACGCGGTCATCGTGCTGTCTCCCCGCCATCGACAAAGATCGTCGTGCCGGTTGTAAACGACGCCTCCTGCGACCCGAGGTACAGCGCGGCGGCGGCAATTTCCGCCGCCGTTCCAGGCCGGCCAGCGGGCAGGCCCGCCGTCATCTCGGCGACGACCGCGGCCGGGATCTCGTGTGCCTGTTCAGGTTCGAGCGTGAAGCCGGGGGCGATTGCATTGACGCGGATCTTCTGAGGACCGAGCTCAAGTGCGAGCGCTCGGGTCATGTTGATGACGCCAGCCTTCGCAGCTGCGTAGACCGAGCTGCCGACGCGGGCCTTGACGCCCATCACGGACGAGAAGTTGATCACGTTGCCGCCGGTGCGGGCCATCACCGGCGCCGCCTTCTGCACGGCGAAGAACACCGCCTTCAGGTTGATGTCCATGATGTCGTTCCACTCGGCCTCCGTGGTCTCGGCGAAGACTGGATTGACGAAGATGCCTGCACTGTTGACGAGGATGTCGAGGCGGCCATATCGGGCATCGACCTCGGCGACAAGGCGTTCGATGTCGGCAACCTTGGTGGCGTCGACGGCGATGTACGAGGCACTGCCGCCGGCGGCCTGGACCGAGGCGACGACGGCCTCGAGCGGCGCAGGCGAGCGGCCGACTACGACCACTTTCGCCCCTTCCGCCGCGAACGTGTGCGCGATCTGCTTACCGAGGTTGCGGCCGCCGCCGATGATGACGGAGACTTTGCCGTCGAGTTTGCCTGCCATGTTGGTTCTCCTGCAATTGTCGGGATTGAATATTGGACACGGATGCAAGACAGACTGCGTCTTTGGTCAATCTTGCTTCGGCTGTGACGACGTCCTTCGGTCCGCCCTTGAGGACTGGGCCGTGCCGGAGGACGGCGTCCCGATCGGCCGTATCGCGGACTTCCTCGTTGTCGCGGTCAATTAAGAGATGGCCGGCGACGGCCGATGCCACGGAATCGGCTCGAATCAGATAGTACGGTATCGTACTGTACCTACAACAGCAAGTGAATACAAGCCCGCAGGCCGTTGCAGGCGAAGGCGTCAGCCCGCGCTCGACAGACTCCTAGAGCCGAGAGCTTTACCAGATTAAGTCTTTATATTTTATGGATTATTCCTGATTCTCGTCGGCGCGATCAATGCCATCCAGTCTGGCCGGCGCCGCGCGTCAGCGCAAAGGGCAGTGCTTCCCCATTAGCAGAAACCACTTACTACGAAACCGTATCGTACCTATCGCGCTACCACTACGATTGTGGCCCTGGCATGGACGAGCGCGGCCCGGCCGACACCGCAGAGCGCGCCCTGCGCGCGCCGGGCACGGGCAAGGTCACTGTTGTATCTGGCAAGCCCACTTACCTTGCGATAGCCAACACGCGCAATTCGCCCGATGACACTACTGATTGGCATTCCTTTGGAGACAACGAACGGGGGAGCGGCGCGTAGCGCGCCCTGCCCGAGGTGCCCGAGGTGCCCGAGGTGCCCGAGGTGCCCGAGGTGCCCGAGGTGATCGAGGTGATCGAGGTGATCGAGGTGATCGAGGTGATCGAGGTGATCGAGGTGATCGAGGTGATCGAGGTGATCGAGGTGATCGAGGTGATCGAGGTGATCGAGGTGATCGAGGTGATCGAGGTGGTCGAGGCCGCCTATGCCCGCAACGCGCCACCCGATGGATTACGGGCGGAAGCGTGAAGCCTGAAATGGCGTGACCAACACCTTGGAACGCGTGCCGCGAGCGGCGGGATTTGATTCCTACGGATTTTCAGCAGTTGCTCGACGCCCGCAAGCAGCAAAAGCGCTGACCACCCCACCCGGCTTTCCGGCACGCGTTACTTGCTGACGAGCTTCATGAGGACATCGTCGAGAAGCATTCTGACCACGCGATCGTCAATGATCTCGTCCAGCATGGCGCGATGCAGGAGCACGGGCAGCGCAATCTCGGACACGATGTTGAGGTCCGTTTCCGGACGGATTTCCCCACGCGCAATTGCACGCTTCATAGGACGCTGCAGGGACTCGCGAAAGTTTTCGCGGGTTTCCTGCCGCATGAGCGCCATGATAATCGGGTCACGCTGCGCGCCGTCGATCAGCGCGATGATCAGGCGCCGGTTCGTCCGCAGCATGGCCGCGGCCGACTCCAGAATGAGGCGGAGCTCTTCACGCAAGGACCCGAGGTCGCCGGGGTCGCCAGGGTGCGCGCCATCGAAACTCATGCGAATGGCGTCGCGAATGAGCTCCGACTTCGTAGGCCAGCGCTTGTATAGCGTTTGCTTGGAGGCCTGGGCTGCCATCGCGATCGCGTCGATGGTCACCCCCTCGATTCCCCGGTCGGCGACCAGTTGCAGAACTACACGACGGAGATTCTCGAGTCGCATTTCACTGCGCGGACGGGGCGAACCCGAAGCCTTCGGCGATAGTTCGACATCCGTCTTTTGTAACGCTGGCGTCAAAGCCGTATCCTCTCGGTCATTCTCGCGGCCTGCCTTTTGCGACTTCTGTTTTCCCATGGGCTTCCTGGCTGGATATTGAGGCTCCTGGCCCAATGCTGGCGAACCGTTTTCGCAGGTATTGACCGTCATTTCTGCACTGTTCTCGAAGCGGGGGTGTTCGGCAAACCTTGCTCGCATCGACCATGGATTTGGCGTGCCGAGGCGCGTCAGCGTTGGCTTGCGCACATGTCGCGTCCGCGAGTACGAAACAGTTCGATGATAGCATGCATCAGTGCGTCGACAAACCGAGATCAGGGCGTCGCGGGCTGTTCCTGCGGCTCGAAACAGTCGAGCGAAACGCATCAACAAGACACAACGGTAACGAAAGGAGTTCGTTCATGAGCAGCAGCGGGCCGCCCCGGCGTCCAGCGACCGCACACGAGGTGGCAAGCCTTGCTGGCGTATCGCAATCGGCCGTATCGCGCGTCTTCACACCGGGTGCCAGCGCATCGCCGGCAACGCGCGAGCGCGTCCTTGCGGCTGCCGAACAACTCGGTTATCGGCCCAACCTCGTCGCCCGCTCCTTGATCATGGGGCGCTCGCATGTGATCGGCGTGGTTGTGCCCGGCAATGGCAATCCGTTCTATCAGCAAGCGCTCGAGCTTCTTTCGACCGCATTCGCTGCCGACGGATACCGCGTGCTGCTGTTCACCACCGACCACGATGCCCCATCGGATCCGGTTCTCGAGGAAGTGCTGCGCTACAAGGTGGACGCACTCGTACTTGTCTCCACGAGGCTTTCGTCGCGTTTCGCAGAGGAGTGCTTGCAGATCGGGCTGCCCGTCGTCATGTTCAACCGCAAGACGGACAGCAACGCGTCGTCGAGCGTGACGGGCGAAAACCGCAAGGGCGGCAAGCGCATCGCCGAGTTTCTCCTGGCGGGCGGCCATCGTCGCTTCGCCTACGTCGCCGGACTCGAACAGTCCTCGACGAGCCGTGACCGCGAGGCCGGCTTCACGCAGTGCCTCGCGAAACACGGCGTGTCGCAGATCGAGCGGCGGGTCGGAGGCTATTCCGCCGCGGGCGCGGAGCAGGCCATTCGCGCCCTGCTCGGACTCCGGCAGCCGCCGGATGCCGTGTTCTGCGCGAACGATCACATGGCGCTGATCGCTATCAGCATTGCACGCGGCGAATTCGGTCTCGAACCCGGCACCGATCTGTCGATCGTGGGCTTCGACGATATCGCCATGGGGAAATGGCCGATCTTTGGTCTTACCACGTACAGCCAGCCGGTCGGCCACATGGTCGAGCGTACTGTCGAGATCGTGGTTCGACAACTCACCGACGAACAGACGCCCCTGGTTCAGGAAACCGTGAGCGGCCAGCTCATCGTGCGTGAATCCGCGAGAAAGCCGGATTCGGGCCTGAACGTCGAAGAAGGCATCTGTACCTGGGCTCCACCCACAAGGGTCTCCAAGGCCCGTTGATCCGCCGCGCGCGGGTTTACGCTAGCTCCATTGCGCTTGCCGCCATTGCGACATTGATCTAATGTGAATGCGATTGCATACGTATGCAACGTCATATCCATTTACGATCAGGAGGTGTCCGATGGCGGTATGGCTCAAGAAAGGCGCTGAAGCCGAGGTGCTCAAGGCGGCGGCGAAGGAAGTGCGCGAGACGGTGGAATCCACGCTCGCCGATATCGAGGCGCGCGGCGACGCGGCCGTGCGCGAGCTGTCGATTCGGTTCGACAAGCTCGAACGCGACGACTACCGGTTGAGCCAGAAGGAAATTGACTGGTGCGTCTCGCAGCTTTCTCAGCGCGACATTGAGGACATCGAATTTGCGCAGGCCCAGGTGGAGAATTTCGCGAAGCATCAGCGTGCTACGTTGCGTGACGTCGAGGTGGAAACGCTGCCCGGCGTCGTGCTTGGCCACCGGAACATCCCCGTCAACGCCGCAGGCTGTTACGTGCCCGGCGGCAAGTATCCGCTGCTCGCGTCGGCACACATGTCCGTGATCACCGCGCGCGTTGCGGGCGTCAAACGCATCATCACGTGCGCGCCGCCGTTCAACGGCAAACCGGCGGCCGCCATCGTCGCTGCGCAGCACATGGCCGGCGCAACCGAAATCTACTGCCTCGGCGGCATTCAGGCCGTCGGCGCGATGGCCATCGGCACGCAGAGCATCGCGCCCGTCGACATGCTTGTTGGTCCGGGCAATGCCTTCGTCGCCGAAGCGAAGCGCCAGCTCTTCGGCCGGGTCGGCATCGACCTGTTCGCCGGACCCACGGAGACGCTGGTCATCGCGGACGAAAGCGTCGACGGCGAAATGTGCGCCACCGACCTGCTCGGCCAGGCGGAACACGGGCCGGATTCGCCCGCCATCCTGCTGACGACGTCGGAGAAACTCGCGCGGGAGACCATGGCGCAGGTCGAGCGACTGCTGGAAGTCCTGCCGACGGCGAACATTGCGCGTCAGTCGTGGCAGAAATTCGGCGAGGTCATCGTGGCGGAAAGCGACGACGAGATGCTTCGCATCGCTGATGAAATTGCCTCGGAACACGTCCAGGTCATGACGCAGGACCCGGACTGGTTCCTTCAGCGCATGACGAACTACGGCGCGCTTTTCCTGGGTCCGCGCACCAACGTTGCGTTCGGCGACAAGGCCATCGGCACCAACCACACCCTGCCGACGAAGAAAGCGGCACGGTACACCGGCGGCCTGTGGGTGGGCAAATTCCTCAAGACCTGCACCTACCAGAAGGTCCTGACTGACGAAGCCTCGGCGACGATCGGCGAATACACGTCTCGACTGTGCGCGCTTGAGGGTTTCGCCGGCCACGGCGAACAGGCCAATCTGCGCGTGCGCCGTTACGGCCACAAGGTCGTGCCCTATGCCGGCATTGCCATCTGAGCAATCGGCGATACGGTTTGAGCGCCGAAGCCGGACGAAGGCAATCCGGCTCCGGCGCACTTCGGACCATGCCGCGCCGGCCGCGGCATCACGAGCGGCTCTAGTCGGCGGTCCAGCCGCCATCGATGAGCAACGCAGAGCCCGTGACCATCGCGGAGGCGTCGCTGGCGAGATAAATCAATCCGCCAAGCAAGTCTTCGACACGCGCAAGACGGCCAAGCTTGATTTTGCTTAGCACCTGCGTGCGAAAGGCCTCGTCCGCGAGAAATCCTGCGGTCATCGGCGTTTCGATGAAGGTGGGACACAGCGTGTTCACGCGAATGCCAAGCGGCGCGAGTTCGACCGCCATGGCCTTTGTCAGACCCTCGACGGCGAATTTGGACATGCAGTAGAGCGTGCGATTTGCAGCGCCCACGTGCCCCATCTGCGACGAGAGATTGATCACGGAGCCATGGATCCCGCCTTGCGCCATGCGTGCGCACACCGCCTGGGACACGAAATAGGTGGCCCGAACGTTGAGACCCATGACGGCGGCGTAGTCGTCTGGCTTGACCTCGGCCATCGGCATGGGCCGATTCGTACCCGCGTTGTTCACGAGGATGTCGAACGGCGGAAGATCATTCACGAGCGCCTTTATCGCGACATCGTCGCTGACATCGATGGCAATCGCGTACGCGTCGCCCCCGCGATGCCGGATGGTGGCGGCCACCTCTTCGATCTCGCCGGCCGTGCGGGCAAGCAGCGTCACTGCGGCCCCCGCCTCAACCAGGGCCGCAGCCGCGCCCGAGCCAATTCCCCGCCCGGCTCCAGTTACCAGCGCGCGCTTGCCCGCAAGATTGAATGACGGCGCTTTCGGTAATGCAGTCAAGGTCTCTTTCATTCCAGTCTCACCTCTCATACAAGAAACAATTCAAGCTTGCAGCCCCGCTGCATCGCGTCACAGCACCGGGCAAAAAGCGGCAAGCGACAGACAGCCGAGCACCAGCATGGATATCGTCATGGCCGTGGGTGTTCCATCGTAGAAGTGCCCGACAACTGAACTCGCAATTCCGGCAAATCCGAACTGCAGCAGGCCAAGCAGCGCCGAACCGCTTCCCTTGCTCGCGTCCGCTGCGGCCATCGCCTTCGATGTGCAGGTGGCCGCAGCGAGTGGAATGCCCGATAGAGCTACGATCAAAAAGAGGACGAAGACCAGCACGGACACGTGTCCCGCACACAGAACGAGCACCAGCGCTCCGAGCACGTTCGCCGACATCGAAACAACAAAAACCATCTCGGACGAGACACTGCGCAACAGCAGGCGTGAGCATTGCGAAAATGCCATCATCCCGACGACGACGCTGGCAAAAACCCATCCGTACATGCTTCGATCGATGCCAAAGAACGACATGAAAACGGAGGGCGATCCCGATATGAATGCAAAGAGGTCGGCGAACCCCAGCGCACCGGAGAGCATTGGCAGGACAAACGCGCGAGATCCGAGAAGTCGTGTCGATACCACGGCGGCGTTACGGAATACACCGGTGCTACGCCGATGCGGAGGCAACGTCTCGGGCAGCAAGACACTGAGCGCCACAAGACACAAAAGGCCAAAGGCGGCCAGGAACAGAAACACGGCTCGCCAGTGTAGCCACGTGACGATCAGGCCACCGGCGATCGGTGCAACGATAGGTGCCAGCGAGCCAAACAGCATGACGACCGAGAGTTTGTCGACGGCCTCACGTTCGTCGAACAGGTCGGAAATGATCGCCCTGCAGATGACCATTCCACAACACCCGCCGATGGCCTGAAGCAGACGCAGGCATACGAAGATCTCGATCGTAGGTGCCAGGTAGAGCCCCAGCGAAGCGAGTGCGAACAGCGTAACGCCAATCTGAAGTGGCAGTTTGCGCCCGTACCGGTCGATGGCCGGACCATACAGAAGCTGGCCGGCTGCTAGGCCGAACACGAAGACCGAAAGCGTAGCCTGTACCGAGCCGGCGTCGGCCTGAAACGCGACGGCCATCGCAGGAAATGCGGCGAGGTACATGTCCGTCGAGAACGGCGCAAAAGCCGCCAACGTAGCGAGAATGGTGATCAAACGAAAGCCGTTCGGATTCGGATCCGACCGTATTGATGGTTCATCCATCTGCTCGATTCCGCGTATGAGAGAAGGCCGGCGAGCGGCGAAAAGGTCGGTCGATCTGAAGCACTGCGGGAGCCGCCAGGCCCGGCTCATCGAACATGACCTGCGCGCGTGAACTGGCCGTCATCGCCCGGTTGGTCTGACGCCGGTGCGATGTGACCGGGAACCAGATGGCCGCGCGAAAGGCAGGCATCGGCATCACACGGCAAGGACGAACGATCCACAAGACAACGGAGGACGGGGTTAACGCACCGCCGCCCTCCACGAGCCCCCTGTCGCATCTGCCGACGCGCCCTGCGCCGTATCTGCGCCAGACGCGCCTGCTCAGACCGCGGGTTCCACGGGCCGAATGACGTTGGCGCTGACCGCTACGCCCGGTCCGGAGAATTCGATCATCTCGGCGCCCAGGTATTCGACGATTTCCAGATCTGCGAGGCCGTTGACCACATGGAACGTGGTGGGCAACTGTTCGAACGTTGCGCGGTTCCACTTCACCGATCCGCCCGTACTCTTCCACTTGCGGAAATTCGCATCGTTGAACTTGATCGGCGACGTGTCGCCTGCGGCGCCGGGCAACGGCTGCGACGTCGTGGCATAGGCGATGTCACAGCCACCGCTGCCGGCCGGACCGGTTCGCGGCATATATTTGTAAAACAGCGTTGCACCACCCGGACCGGGGAGCTTTTTGTCGCCGGTGGTCTCGGCGAGACCATGCAGGTCGATTTCGAAGAACCGGAAACCAAACCATGAGGCTTCGCCGCCTGCGGTACCCGCCGCGTGATCGATGCGCAGGTCCGGGATGTCCGCGAAGAGCTTCGGAAAGCCCAGTTCCTCGCGGCCCGTGAGGATCGCATCCGGAATGCCTTCGAACAGCACGGGACAGAACGCGCCTTCGATCGTTTCCGTCTTGCCGGTATAGGTGACCGGCACTTCGACGTTGAGAATGCCGTAGCCGCGGCCTGCCAGCCAGTATAGGTTGCGGAAGAAGGCCAGAGAAACGTGCACCTCCGGCTCGCCGCGCAGCGCGAACCCGGGCGGCAGGATGCGTTCCAGGCTCGAGCGCTCGGTACGGTACTTCACGGTCATCCACTGCGCATTCATCGTGCCGGTTTCTTCCGGATTCCACAGCGTGCCGTCGGGTTTCTGGCGCGGACCCGGCGCGGGCCCGAACACTACGGGCATGCGATAGCGCACGCCAGGCTTGAATTCGATCGTCATGAAACAGCTCCTCCTTGTCTTTCAGGTTCAGAATGGGTACTGGCGCGGCGTCGTCTGCAGGGTCAGCCAACGCAACTCGGTAAATTCGCGCACGCCAGCGCGGCCGCCGAAGCGACCCCATCCGCTGGCCTTGACGCCACCGAACGGCATCTGCGCCTCGTCGTGCACGGTCGGGCCATTGACGTGACAGATGCCCGATTCGATGCGCTTCGCCACTTCGAGTGCACGCGCCAGGTCGCCGCCGAATACCGCTGCGGAAAGCCCGAACTCGTTATCGTTGGCGCATGCAATCGCTTCCTCGACACCGTTGACGCGCACGATAGGCTTCACGGGGCCGAACGATTCCTCGCGGTAGATCCTCATGTCCGGCGTGACGTGATCCAGCAAGGTGGCGGGCATGAGCGTATTTGTCGCCTTGCCGCCGCAGAGCAGCGTGGCTCCCTTCTCAAGCGCGTCGTCAATCAACGCGTTGCAGCGCGCGACCGTGCCCATATCAATCACGGATCCGAGTACCACCGGATCCTGGCCACGCGGGTCGCCGAGCGGCAGCGCACGGGCCCTGGCCGAAAGATAGGCGACGAAATTGTCCGCAATCCGCGCATCGACGATGATGCGCTCCGTGGACATGCAGATCTGCCCGGAATTGGCGAACGCACCGAAGATCGCGCCGTCGACGGCAGCATGCAGATCGGCATCATCGAGCACGACGAAGGGCGCCTTGCCGCCGAGTTCGAGAACCACCGGCTTGAGGTGCAGCGCACAGGTGGTGGCAATGATTCGGCCCACGTGCGTCGAGCCCGTGAAGTTCACGCGCCGCACAGCCGGGTGCGCGATCATCTCCTCGACAACCGCCGCCGCATCGGTCGGCGCGTTGGTCACGAAATTCACGACGCCGGGCGGGAAACCCGCTTCGTTCAGTGCCTCCACGATCAGGCCGTGGGTGTGCGGACACAGCTCCGAACCCTTCAACACCACAGTGTTCCCGCAGGCAAGCGGCACCGCGATCGCGCGCATGCCAAGGATCACCGGCGCATTCCACGGTGCCATGCCGAGCACGACGCCGGCCGGCTGCCGGACCGCCAATGCCAGGCTGCCGGATTGATTGGAGGGAATCACCTCGCCGCTCACCTGGGTGGTCACAGAGGCGGCTTCGCGAAGAATGCCGGCGGCAAGCTCGACGTTGAAGCCGGCCCATGATGCGCTCGCGCCGGTCTCCGCGGCCATCGCTTCGACGAACCGTGCCGCCCTCGCTTCAATCGCGTCGGCCGCCTTCAGGAGCAGCGCGCGGCGCTCGCCGGGACCGACCTGCGACCACGCAACAAAAGCGCGCGCGGCAGCGTCGACCGCGGCGCGCGCATCGGCAACCGTCGCCGCCGCGGCACGCGAGACGGTTTGCTCCGAGAGCGGGTTGCGCCGCTCGAACGTGGTGCCGGACGAGGAAGGCACCGCCTTTCCATCTATCAGCAGTTTGACTTCGAACATGACTGGGTCCTTTGCATGGAGACGAACTGGCGTTGTTCGCGTTCAGGCCGGCTCATCAGCGACGAGGTTCTCAATGTGGCCGAGCCCCTCGATTTCGACGCGCACGACGTCTCCCGGCTGCAGGAACTTGCCCAAAGCGATGCCGACGTTCGCACACGTGCCGGTCGCGATCAGGTCGCCCGGCTCGAGCGTCATCACCTGGGAGAGCTCATGGATCTGCTGCCAGATGTTATGGATCATGCCGCCCGTGCTCGCGCTCTGGCGCGGCTCGCCGTTGACCGACAGATTCAGCTGCAGCGCGTGCGGGTCGGGCACCTCGTCGGCAGTCGTGATCCAGGGACCAATCGGCCCGTGGCTGTCGAAGGATTTGCCGAGCGTGAACGTCGGGCTCTTGAACTGCCAGTCGCGTGCGCTCACGTCGTTGGCAACGAAATAGCCGCCGACCACGCTTGGTGCATCCTCGATCGACACGTAGCGGCAGCGCTTGCCGATCACGACGCCCAGTTCGCCTTCGTAGTCCATCTTTTCCGAGACGCGCGGCTTGTAGATCGGATCGAACGGGCCGGTAATGCAGGTGACTTGCTTGTTGAACCAAAGCTGGTTCTTCGGCACGGTCATCCCGGCACGAGCCGACTCCTCAGCGTGATCGTGATAGTTCATGCCGATGGCGAGATACTTCTGCGGATCGGGAATCGGTGCCTCGAGCCGAACCTCGGCAAGCGGCACCCCGGCCGATGCGCCTTCCAGTGCGCGTGCAAGGCGTTCAACGAGCGCAGGACCCGCGGCCAGCACTTCGCGGATCGTGGAAGGCGCCAAAGGATCGAGCGCCGACAGCGGCACGACGCGATCGCCGGCAACGGCGCCGACGGTCGTGACGCCACCGTGGGTATAGCGTGCAAGTTTCATGAATCTGTCTCCTGGAAAGAAATATTCGGGCGGGCTGTCACTCGAAGAATTCCGGCATCAGCGGCGGCGCCCACTGGCTCAGTTCATCGTTGGAAATTTCGGCATGGCCGACGGGCGTGTCATCATTGACCAGGTCGCCGTCGGTCCAGTGCTCGATCTTGTTACCGAACGGGTCGCGCCAGTAATCGAAGATCTGACTACCCTGAACGTGGCGGCCAACGCCCCATGTGTGCCGGTAGCCTTGCGACCTGAGGTGTTCGCCGCCCTGGTAGAGATCGTCCAGATCCAGCACCTCGAACGCTGCATGGTCGAAACGTGCGGCACTCTCCTGCGTGGCCACGAGCGCAATCGTGTGGTGATCCGTCCACTGCCCACCGAGTCCGCAGTGCAGGAATGCGGCAATGGTGTTCTGCTCGTTGCCTGCCCAGTAGGTATCCGAAACGCGAAAGCCGAGTACGTCACGATAGAACGCGAGCGTTTCCTGAAAATTCGGCACGAGCACGGCGACGTGCCCGAGTCGCACGATCGAACTCGGTTTGCGCGCAATACGAATCGTTGTGCCGAAGCGCTGGCGTCGCACCGACGGATTCATCGTGAACGGATCGCGGGCCGGCAAGGGCTCGTGACGAGCCTGGCCATGCAGCACGTCGACCACGAACCCCGCAGGATCAGTAAAACGCACCCGCTTGCCACCACCCGGTTCCGGGTTGTCCTCGACCGCCAGACCAAGCTGGGCAGCGAGCCGTTCCAGATCGGCATGCGAGCGCGCGAACAGCCCGAACCCCACGGGGGCATTCTTGTCGCCGAGCTCGCTGATATGCGACTGGTGCGCGGCGCCCGCAGCACGCATGTAGAGCGCGCGCCCCGTATGCGCGACGCGATGCAGCCCGAAGTCGGTTAAAAACGGCTCCATGCGCTCGAGGTCGGTGACCTGATAGCGCACGAACGCAATATCCTCGACGGTAACCAATGCTTGTCTCCTGTCGACCGGAGTTAGTGCTTCAGCACTTATTCCGGTCCCATGCTTTGCGGTCGTTCTCGTTACGGGCGCCTCATCGGCATCCGATCGCGACGCCGCAACCGGGTCGTTATGCCGGCTGCGACGCATTGAGTTGAATACGTGTTCGTTGGTGGGTTAAGGCTTGGGACCCGCACCCGGCGGCAGGCCCGGTGCCCCCGGGCCGCCCGGCGGGGGCGGAGGTGCGCCCGGGGGAAGCTCGCGCTTGCGCTGCGGCACTTCCTTGCGCAGCGGCTCCAGCGCATTCGTCCAGCGCAGCAGCTCGTCGAGATGGAACGGAAGCGTGGCTTCGATGATCGGCGTCGGCGAGAAGAGTCCGTCCTGGACCTGCTTCATCGCGAAGGGAATGGCGACACCGTCTGCGATCGGCATCATGCGAACGGCGGTAACGGCCTCCTTGAGCGCCTGAACCGCGCGCAGGCCGGCGGCCAACCCGCCGTAGCTCACGAAGCCCACCGGCTTGTACGTCCACTCCCAGTAAAGGTACGTAATCGCGTTGAGCAGACTCGCCGGCGGTCCGTAGTTGTACTCGGGCGTGACGAACAGGAACGCGTCCGCGGAAGCGACGAGGCGGCTCCACGCGTTCGTGCGCTCCTTCGTGTAGTTCCCCATGCGCGGATGATGCGGCTCGTCGAACAGCGGCAGGTCGAGTTCGGCGAGGTCGGCGATTTGAACCTCGAAGCCCGCGTGTTTCCTTGCGGCGTCGGCGGCCCACCGGCCGATAGGGAGCCCGAGCCGCCCCGGGCGCGTGCTCGCGATGACAATCAGTAGCTTCGGCATTTTCTTCCTTTGTCGAAAGTGTGTAGATGGCTGTCCGGACTACTCCGGCAGCCTGGATTTCGCATCGATCCGATGCCAGGCACGGTCGTGATAGACGAGCGGCGCATATTCTTCGCATTGCGAAACATTCGCCTCCAGCGCATGACACGCGATGACGATCGACCCGCCAACCTGCATGCGCAGCCGCTCGACAATCCGACCGCGAACCCGGATAGGCGCGTTGACCAGATACGGCTCTCCGGTCGCCAGACGGTCCCAGCTCGTGGTGTCCGCGAAGCGGTCCGCCCCCTTGGTTGAGAAGAGCTGCGCCAGCTGGCGTTGCTGAACACCCAACAGATGAATCACCAACGTATCGGCATTGGCGATTGCCTGGGCAGTGGGCGATGCCGACGACAGTGAAAACGCGAACAGCGGCGGCTCGGCGCTGACGGAAAACACGGATGTCGCGGTCAGCCCGACAGGGCCGTTGCCATCGTCTGCGGTGATCACGGCGACCCCGGCGGGATGACCGCGAAACGCCTGCTTGAACTCGTCCGGCGAAATTCCGCCGACGGGAATCGACGGGGCCACACCCTCGCCGGCGACGGCGCCATTGCGACCGGCCGGCCCATCCTGGTCAGATAAGAATCCCATGAATACCCCCGGGTCAAAAGTGTACGTTTTCGTACTATAACCGCACCAGTATCGCCTCGCAACCCTAGGGTTGCCCTGATCAAATCCATCACGCCCGCGCCGATCTCAGCGCCCGTCACTCGGCCGGCATCCCGCTCATAAGTCCTTGTAAATACGTGATTTATTTCCGTATTCCAAGTGAATTCGTGAATCTATGACGCCGCTCGAACCCACATCACTTGTCGCCTAGGGAGTTTCCCTATCGCACAAATCGATTCTTGACAGAACTGTTTCGTTTCCAAGAAACTGGGCTCCATCGCGTTACAACGCATCCGGCATGAGCGGGGCGTTGCGCAATCGGAAAAACACCAGGAGGAGCACATGAGTACAGATATGCCGGTGAGCGCCGCGGGATATCGATTCGACGGACCCCTTGCCACGATCTCGGACCCGACGTTCTTTCGGTGCTGGATGGAGGACGCCGGCTATGTCGAACGGCTTGTCCAGTCCGCTGATCCCGTCGACACCGCGCGCAAGCTTGTAGCCGTCGCATTCCAGCGCGAACTTGCGCGTTTGATCGCAAGCGGGCGTATTGCCGAGGGCATTGACGATCTTCTGGCGACCTTCATCTCGGACGACTACCGGCAACACGATCCTCATCTCGCGGATGGACGGGACTCGCTTGCACAGTTCTTCCGCCATGCCGACGCCGCGGGCGTCGATTTGTGGCCGCCCATGCCTGTGTGCGTGATGAACGACGGCGATGTCGTTGCCCTGCTGCTCCAGGGCGCAACCGATCAAGGGGGCGAGCGCTTTATCCCGACCATGTTTCGCGTTCGCGGTGGCCTGATGACCGAACACTGGAGTGCCGCGGCGCCCCCGCCGGCCCCACCAGCCCGATAACGAGGCCATACCACGACGTATCAGTTTTGAATGAAAGGATGAACCGATGAACGATACCGCGCAGGCAGTAAAGGAGCTCTTGACTCAGGGCAGATTCTCTCCGGGAAGATCGTTGTTCTCGCCGGACAGTACGTTGTCGGAAAGTGCCGCGCTCATGCGACGCGAGGTGGCAGAGCTTGTGCCGGCATTGCGGGCCCAGGCGGACGAAGCCGAGCGTCAGCGGTCACTCACCATGGACATTTCGAAGCGTCTTGGTGAGATTGGCGTATTCGACCTCGGCACCCCCATGGAATTCGGCGGGCTCGCCGCCGGCGCACGCGACATTGTCGAAGTGCTCCGTGAAGTGGGACGTGGCGATGGCTCGGCAGGTTGGCTGGCCGGCACCGCGGCCAATAACCACCTGCTGGTCGTGGCCTATCCGGATGAGGCAGTTCGCGAAGTGTTCAGCACCGGCCGAAGCCTGAATGGCCCACGGCTGGTGGCGGCCTCGATCTTCGCGCGCCAGGTCGGCACCGCGCGCCGGGTCGATGGTGGCTGGATGATTCGCGGGCGATGGGGCTTCGCAAGCGGCTGCCGCACGGCCGAGTGGGCAATGGTCGGTGCGGATTTCGACGGAGAGAACGGCCCGGCGCGCGGACTTGCGCTGCTGCCTCGCGAGACCTACGAGATCCTCAACGACTGGAACACCGCCGGTATGGCTGGAACGGCGAGCAACACGATCGTGATCGAAAACGAAGTCTTCATGCCTGCTCACCGCATGTTCGATCTCGCCGAGCTTCCCGCACGGATGGATGCCCTGAAGGACCGCTATCAGGGGGCCGCTTTCTCGTGGCGTGATCAGGCGCGTATCGTCGTCATCACGCTGAACCTTGCTGCGGTCGCACTGGGCATGGCAGAAGGCGCGCTGGAGTGCTTCGTCCAGCAGGCGCCCAAGCGAACGCCGTTCAATCTTCCGTTTTATCCGACCATTGCGGACTGCCCCGGTGCGCAGATCAGTGCAGGCCGGTCGCAAGCCGGCATCGATGTCGCTCGCGGGACCGTCGAGCGCGTCGCCGACGGCATCGACCGGTTGAGCGCCGCAAGGCTTGATCTGACCCAGATTGAGGCGACGCGCATGCACATGGAACTCGTGTTTGCGATTCGCCTGTGCTCCGACGCCATCGCGGACCTCGAGTCCGCCCTCGGCTCCGCCGCATTCGCCCTGGCCAACCCGGTTCAGCGGTTTCACCGTGACATCCGGGTCCTCTGCTCTCACGGTGCAATCCGCTTCGATCCGCTCGCCGAGTTGAGCGGTCGCGATGCACTGGGCCGATCGGAGGACAAGACCTTCGCCGGCGGGCTTCCGAATGTCGAAGCCCAGATCGCAAACCAAATCGGGACTCAAAAATGACAGTCATTAGCGAAGGCCGGATGCGTTCGGCAACCTTGATCCAGGCCGCGGCGGAGCTGGCTCCCATTGCGCGGGAGTACGCCCAGGAGGCGGACGCATCCCGCCGGGTTTCCGACGCGGTCATCGACGCCCTCAGGGACGCCGGTTTGTTCACCGCCATGCGCCCCGTCGAGGTGGGCGGGTCGGCGATCAGCTTCGGCGAGTTCATTGACATCGTCCGCCATATCTCCCGCGGTGACGCATCGGCGGGCTGGGTTGCGGCCTTTCTGATCTCGCACGAATGGCTGCTTTCGCGCCTGAACGCCGAGGCGCAGGCCGAGATCTTCGCGGACGGATTCGGTCTCGCCGCTGCTGCGGCCGCGCCACCCGGGAAAGCCGAGCTGGTAAATGGGGGATATCGGATCACCGGCCGGTGGCGATTCGCGTCGGCAATCCTGCACTCGAACTGGGTTGTCGTCTCTGCCGGTAACCCGGCGACAGGTCCGCTGGCGGTCGTTGCACGGATCGACGAAGGCAAGATCCATGACACGTGGCACGTTCCCGGCATGCGGGCGACGGGCTCCAACGACTTCGAACTTCACGACGCCTTCATTCCGGCGCACCGTGTCGTCGACTTCGTCCGGTACTCGTCGCGAGACAACGACGGCGCGAAACTCTATCCGTCATATGAAGTGCTGCAATACCCGATGTATCGCGTGCTGTCGTTGATCCACGGCGCCGTCGCCGTTGGCACTGCGGAAGCCGCGCTCGAGCTTTACCCGTCGATCATCGGCAACCGCGTGCGCCCGCAAAGCGGCCAGCCGTACGCGGAGGAATCAGGCAACCACTCGACGTTTGGCGAGGCGACTCAACAGGCACAGGTTGCGCGCCTGCTGCTGGACGACGCCGTTGCCCGCACCGAGCGACTCTATCGGCGCGGCGCGCCGGATCCGTCGCTGGAAGAACGGGCCCGCCTGAATCTGGCCGTCACCGGCAGCGGCACCGAGGCACTGAGGGCCGTCGATACGCTCGTGCAGAACGCCGGCGCGAGCATTCACCGTGACGGCCATCCGCTCGACCTCATCAACCGGAACTCGCAGGTGATGCGCAGTCACGCGGTGCTCGATTGGCGCTATGCGCAGTCGCTCGCTGGTCGGGTGCTGCTCGGACAAGGACTGGGCAAGCATGCGGATGCATTGTATTGACGACAGGAGTTGACGGAATGAATAGCAGACTGTCGCTGGAAAAGCGGATCCAACGTCTCGAGGCCGCGGTCGAGATCCAGAACCTCATGAGCAAATACCAGTACCTGCACTCGGCCTACTTGAACGAGCGCATCGTCGAGCTCTTCGCCGATCGGGACGATCTGTCGATCGACGCGCCCTTCGGGCGATATTACGGCCGCGATGCCGCGCGCCGGTGCTTCGGGGTGCTGTTCGAGAAGGATCTCACGCCACGCGATCTTCGTGGCGAGATGGTCGAGCACACCCTGACGACGCCCATCATCGAGGTGGCAGGCGATGCGCAGACGGCGAAGGCGGTATGGAACTCGCCGGGCCACGAGGCGCACAAGTTCTTCTGGGTCGAGGGATCGCCGCGCATTGCCTTCTGGAACTGGCTGAAGTACTCGGTGGATTTCATCCGCACCGAGGCGGGCTGGCGGATCTGGCACCTGCGCGTGTACTCGACGTTTGCTGCCGACTACTACAAGAGCTGGGTCGATGCAGTGCCGCCGCCGGAGCCTCCGCTCAACGAAGGGGACGCAACGTACGACGAGCCACCACGCCCGAGCACGAGCTACAGCACGGATCGCGTCCCGCAGCTCGTTCCGGTGCCACCCGAACCGTACGAGACCTTCGAATCGGAACAGTGAATCCGGGGGCTGCGACCCGCAGCTCGGCGACGCTTGTGCAGCCGTGGTCAATTCGACCGCTTGAGGGTCGATGCCAAGCCATCTGTCCAGGCAGGCGGTCTCTCACAGCAGCCTTCGGGTGCTGAAGCAAAACCATGCAGTTGCCGTGCCAAGCATCTGTAATGGCCCCTCAGCCTAAGGAATTGAAACAGGCGGACAGGGATACATCAAATTTGGAAGGCGAACTTCTTGATTCGCCTCAAATATAATACGGAGCGGAGACAATCATGCATCAGATGGAAGGTAGCAACAAAGCAGCCGGCATTTCCTTTCCCCGGCCAGGGGGAAGCGACGCCCCAGCCTCGGCAGCAGCATCGGCTGCCGGGCACGCGCCGACCTGGAAGCTGATTCCTTTATGGCTGATTGTCGCGCTGATCGTATCGTCCCCCGTTATCGGTGCGGCCGTGATCAATGCGCATATGGCGATCGCGCTGAAAATGGACCGCACGGTCCTTGGCGGCGGCATCAGCCTTTTCGTGGCACTGATGAGCCTGTCCGCACCGTGCGTCGCTCTCGGATTCCGTTACTTCGGAATCAGGAATGTCGCGTTGGCCGGCGTAGCCCTCGCGATGATCGGGGCGATCCTGATGGCCACCGTCGTCTCTTCCGGTCCTTCATTCATCCTTTCTTACGGCTTGGTAATGGGCCTCGGCGTCGGCGCTTCCGGCGTCCTGCCGGTGCAGACGATCGTTGCGACATGGTTTCGGAACCGGCGCGCGTTGGCCGTTTCCGTGATTCTTTCGGCAATCGACATTTCGGGGGTCGTAACGTCGCCGGTATACGCGTGGCTGATCGACAAGACCGGCAGCTGGCGCGACGCCTGGTGGGTGACGCTCGGCTGCTTCATCATCGCCGGCGTGCTGATCCTGTGGATGATTCCGGGCAAGCTCTCGGCCGACCCGCACAGTATCGACGTAAGCACGCCCGTGGTGGATCGTCAATCGAAGAGGACGCGCGTATACAAGACGCCTACGCAGTGGCTGGTTGGTGAAGCAATGCGCACGCCGCAGTACGCATACCTGCTGCTCTACAGCCTCACGACCTGCATCGTCTGGGTATTCTTCCTTTCGCATGGCGTCGAGCATTTGCACGACATCGGCTACAACTCCACGACTGCTGCTACGGCACTCTCGATCATTGTCGGGGCTTCGCTGGCCGGTAACGCGGCTGCCGGGCTTCTTGGCGACCGCATCCCGCCTCACTTGCTTGGCGCCGGTGCGATGCTGATGCTGAGCGCAGGTCTCGCGCTCGCAATCGCACCGTCCGGCTTTCCCGCGCTGGTCATCTTCGGGATCGTGTTCGGGTTTGGCTACGGCGCCGGGCAAGTCTGCTGGATTACCACACTCACGAACTATTTCGGCACCAAGGCCTTTCCCATTCTTTACGGCGTCATTCTCGCAACCGGCATGGTTGGCGGCACGATAGGCGGAATGGGGGCTGGGTCGGTCTACGATCGCCTGCATACCTATGGCCCGGCCTTTGCGGTCGGAGTTGCACTGACTGCGCTGATCGGACTGCTGCAGCTTCTTGCATCACCGAAATCGATTCGGCGCGAGAGCGGGCTGTCGGATCAAAAGGCTTCTTCGCTTTGAGCGCCACCCCGCGCCCAAGCCAGACTTCATAACTCGAGAAGCCATCGAAGCCGGAAGCCTCCGGCTATCGATCACTTTTAATTAGTTTTCCTATATTTTTTGCAATCTTCGTTACGCAAGACAGTCATCTCTGATCCAACGTCACATATAGAAGAAGCAAGGAGACATACTCATGAAGTTCGTCATTGCTGCTGCCTGCGCAGCCATGTGGTCCAGCGTTGCCCCGGCCCAGGCCAATGCACAGAATGATGCTCAACAAGCGTCACCGAACACCGCGCCTTCCGCTGCCGGTGGCCCGGCGGCCGCCCGCACCATCGCGCAGAACGATGCTCAGCAAACGGCGCAAAACAACGCACCCGTCGGCAAACCGACGGTCGTCCCCCAGCCGGCGAGTACTCCCGCAACCGCGGCTGCCACGATGCCGCCGCCGCCGACCAACAACTTCGACCAGCTCGGGGTCAAGGGTTGGGCCACCCCCTTCCCCCTCGCCAGCGATTCGCTGATCGGCGATGCGGGCGGCATCCGTACCAAGCTGGCCGATAACGGGCTTTATTTCCTCGGCTACAGTCTCAACGGGATGGCGTATAACCTCCGCGGGGACAACACCCCGGGCGCCAATTACAACGGCCGGCGCCCCACCTACTACTTTGGCAGCACGGGGGTTGTCTTTACTTACGACGCGAGCAGGATCGGGCTGGAAGGTGGCCAGTTCGAGTTTCAACTGAACGCAATCACCAATGCCGCGAACGACCTCAATGGACCGAAGAACGTCGACATCGGCAGCCTGACCTACTTCCAGCCCTTCCTTCACGACATGTTCGAGGTGAAGGTCGGCTACATGGTCATGGCAAACGAGTTCATGGGCGCGAACGTGGCAGGCAGTTTTGCCAATGGCTCGCTCGGACCGTCGGCCGCATTCATCGGGGTTGTGGGTGCCGCCTTCCCCGGCCTGAACACGCCGGGAATCACGTTCAAGTACAACGCGCCGAACCACTTCTATGACAAGATCGCCGTTGCGCGCGCCATTCCGAACGAGTCCGTCCAGAAGATCGTCGACAGCGAGGGCTTCGGCATGCGCTTCTCCTTCCCGGGCGCGAGAGCGCTCGTGATCAACGAATTCGGCTACAACCGGCCCTCGGCACCCGAGCAGCATAACCTCTGGTTCCGCGCCGGCGGCGTCTACAACTGGACCCAGTACACCAACTTCGACACGGGCCGCACGGAGAACAACAAGGGCCTCTACGCCGCCGTGGACTACCAGCTGACACAGCCTGACCCGTCCATGCCGTTCCGGGGCATCTACGCGGGTGCTTCCATCACCTACGCACCGCCCAACACGAACCTCTTCTCGAGGTATTACGAAGCGCGTGTGTACGGCCTCGGCATCATTCCCGGGCGCCCGCTCGACATGGCCTCCCTTGTCTTTACCGACAACTCGCTCAGCCGTTCGGGCCTGAGAGCGGCATTCGGGGGTCTCGATACGGCCAACAACCTGGCCTCGATCACCGCAAGCTACGCGTACCACTTTCTGCCCGGCGCGTTTGTCCAGGTCGGGCTCGGGATCGTGAAGAACGCGGAGATTTACCCGAAGGTCAACTGGGCGCTGCAAAGCTACCTGAGCCTCAACCTGATCTTCTGACCTGAATTTGCCCGTTGTCTTGGCGGGTACTCGCAGCGTTCGTCAAAGGAAAAGGGCAGCCTTCGATTAGCTGCCCTTATCTTCTTTCTGCAAGCAGTCGCTGTCCACACGCCTCGATGACGGACACATTGGCGTACGAGAGATGGCTTCACTCGCGAGATGGAGGCCAGTCCCCGTGTGAGTTTTCCTTCCCTTCGCATTCGATGAAAAATATCGGTTTCCTTTCGTTCGGCCACTGGGCGCCCTCACCGCATTCGCAGACACGCTCGGCGTCCGACGCGATGCAACAGTCGATCGAACTCGCGGTCTCGGCAGAAGCGCTCGGCGCCGACGGCGCGTATTTCCGCGTCCATCACTTCGCACGTCAACTCGCTGCCCCGTTTCCGCTGCTCGCGGCCATTGGCGCGCGCACGCGACGCATCGAGATCGGAACGGCCGTTATCGATATGCGCTACGAGAACCCGCTCTACATGGCCGAGGATGCCGGTGCGGCCGACCTGATCGCGGGTGGGCGCCTGCAACTCGGTATCAGTCGCGGCTCGCCCGAGCAGGTGATCGACGGATGGCGCCACTTCGGCTACGCGCCTGCCGACGGCGAGACGGGTACCGAGATGGCGCGCCATCATGCCGAGGTGTTCCTGAACGTGCTGCGTGGCGAGGGTTTTGCCGAACCGAGCCCGCATGCAATGTTTCCGAACGCACCGGGACTGCTGCGCGTCGAGCCGCATTCGGAGGGCCTGCGCGATCGCATCTGGTGGGGGGCGAGCTCGGTCGCTACGGCGGGCTGGGCCGCGCGGCTCGGCATGAATCTGCAAAGCTCCACGCTCAAGGACGACGAAGACGGCCGTCCGTTTCACATCCAGCAGGCTGCGCAAATCCGCGCGTACCGCGAGGCCTGGCGCGAGGCAGGGCATCCGCGCAAGCCGCGCGTGTCGGTGAGCCGAAGCATCTTCGCGCTGGTGAACGACGAGGACCGCCGCCATTTTGGCCGCGAAGGCGACGGCCAGGATCAGATCGGGTATTTCGGCGACTTGCGTCTGATCTTCGGCCGTTCGTATGCAGCCGAGCCCGACCAGTTGATTCGAGCGCTCGCGCAGGATGAGGCCGTCGCCGAGGCCGATACGCTGTTGCTGACGGTGCCGAACCAGCTCGGTGTCGACTATTGCGCACATGCGATCGAGGCGATCCTGACCCACGTCGCGCCGGGCCTCGGCTGGCGTTGAGCCCGCGGCTGCGAGCCAAATTACCCAATTCAGGCTGAATTCCATGAACATGTCCACGTCCTTCGAATCCTGCGCGGTTTCCGCAACGGGTTCCAATCGTCCTCGTATCGCCTTCGTGCAGGCGTGCTGGCATCGCGATATCGTCGACCAGTGCAAGACGTCCTTCGTCGCGTCCATGCAGAAGCACGACTATTCGGAGAGCGACATCGATCTCTATGAAGTCGCTGGCGCATTCGAGATTCCGCTACACGCGAAGCGGCTCGCTCAAAGCAGGCGCTACGCCGCAATCGTTGCAGCCGGCCTGGTCGTCGATGGCGGCATCTATCGGCACGATTTCGTCGCCCAAGCCGTGATAAACGGCCTGATGCAGGTCCAGCTCGAAACCGGCACCCCCGTATTCTCGGCCGTGCTGACGCCTCACCACTTCCATCATTGCGACGAGCACGTCGGTTTTTTCAAGGAGCACTTTCTGCTGAAAGGTGCGGAAGCGGCGCAAGCGTGCTCGGACACTGTCAGAAAGCTGTCCTCGCTGCCGGTTTATCGCTAGATCTGTTTTCGCTCACCGGAGCGATGGGCTCTCGATGGTCGCCGCGCGATGAAGGAAGGGAGAGGCGGCGCGATTCCATTCATTGTCGTGGCGCTGACCTGCTCGTCGCCGCCACCCTTGGCAACCGTGCGATCACGACAAGTCCCCCGCCCTCTCGCGGCACGGCACGAATATCGCCGCCGTGCAGCACCAATGCGCGCCGCGCGATGGCCAGCCCCAGGCCGGTGCCCGGCGCCAGCTGCACCGCAGCGTCGGGATGGTGCGCCTCGAGACGCCGGAACGGTTCAAAAATCTCTTCGCACGATTCCGCCGGTACGCCCGGTCCCCTGTCGCTCACGCTGACTTCAAGCCACCCCGCCCCGTCATCGGCTTCCTGCGACGATTTCGCCATGCATGCGCGCACCTCCACCGTCGTATGCGGAGCGGTGTACTTGATCGCATTGCGCACGACGTTCTCCAAAGCGCGGTAAAGCGGCTCGCCGGCGACTTCCGCCACGAAGCTGCCCGGCGCGTCCAGCGTCACGGTGCACTCGCGAGCCTGCGCCTCGAAGGCCGCGTCCTGCACGATGTCGGCCAGCAGCTCCATGACATCCACGCGTTCTCGCGCCGGGTTCATCGCGCCCGCCTCCAGTTTGTGCAGGGTCAGAAGCTCTTCGATGAGCTGATCGAGCCGCTCCGCTTCGCGCGCGATGCGCCCGGTCATTGCGCCCGCCGATTGGGGGTCTTGCTGCATGAGCCCGATCGCGGCCTGGATACGCGCCAGCGGCGACCGCAGTTCGTGCGACACGTCATGAAAAAGCTGGCGCTGCTGCATCGCGGCCTGCTGGAGACGCGCCGCCATGTCGTCGAACTCGCGTGCCAGATAAGCAAACTCGTCACGGCGCGAGCCGAGCGCAGGCGAGACGCGCACGTCGAAACGCGATCGTGCCGCGTCACGCAGCGCCATGCTGAGATGGCGCAGCGGCTTCGACAGATACCAGGCCAGCCCGAAGGCCACCGGCAGGCCCACCGTGGCGCCCGACACCATGGGTACGAGCAGAACCCAGGGCGGCGCATCAGGCGGGTTGTGACCGCTTGCATACAAATAGAAGCCGGCACAAAGGAATGCCGCCACCATGCAGAGCCACAGTACGACGAAACTTCTCCAGAACAGGCGTCCGAGCGGCCACTGCATGGTTCAGTCCGCCAGCAGCTGGTAACCCATGCCGCGCACGCTGACGATCCACGGTTGCCCGTCGGGACGCTGCCCCAGCTTCTGGCGGATGCTGCTGATATGGACGTCGATGCGCCGGTCGAACCGTGCCAGCGGCCGGTCGAAAGCCTGCAGCGAGATATCTTCCTTGCTCACCAGCCGCCCGGCGTGACGCGCCAGGATTTCGAGCAGGCTGAATTCCGTTCCGGTCAATTCGAGCGGCTCGCCTTGCCACGTGGCGCGCCGGCTGGCAGGCCACAGCACGAGCGAGCCGGCGTGGATCGGGCCGCCTGCGCTGGCCGCGCCCGTGCCGGACGCACGGCGCAGGATGGCCCGTAGCCGGGCCACCAGCTCGCCGGGCGTGCAAGGCTTGGGGACATAGTCGTCGGCGCCCAGATTGAGGCCGGAGATGCGGTCGATGTCGTCGCCGCGGGCCGTCAGCATCAGCACCGGCACGCGGCTCGCCGCGCGAATCCGGCGCAATGCCTCGATGCCCGACAGGCGCGGCATCATCACGTCGAGCACCACGATGGCGAAGCGGCCCGACAGCGCGCGGGCCGCGCCGGTCTCGCCGTCGTGCGCAACCTCGGCGGCAAAACCTTCGTTCGCGAGATATTGCACCAGCATTGCGGTCAGTTCGGCGTCGTCGTCGACCAGCAGCACCGATGTCGTCGAGGATCGATCGGGATTCGTCATGACGCGAGTATCGCGCAACCGGTATGGCTCGACCAAGGCGCGCCGCAAAACTTTACGCAACTTAACCTAGCCGTACCGCGCTGGATCATGCACTCCGGACAATGGCGCTCACTGGCCCGGCATGGGCCCTTGGAGCACGCATTGACTGGAAACAAGCAAAACCGGCGCCGCCGCGCGTGGCTGGCCGCGATCGCGAGCAGCCTCGTGACATGCGCCTGCGCATTGCAGCCGCCGTATCAGGCGCCGCGGATGGCCACGGCCACCGGCTGGCACGCCGAACTGCCGCACGGCCGCAGCGTCGAGAACCTGGTCGACTGGTGGGGACGCTTCGACGACCCGGCGCTGCCCGAACTCGTCCGCCTGGCCGAGGCCGACAGCCCGACGCTCGCGAAAGCGGTCGCCCGAATCAACGATGCGCGCGCGACGGTGGTGTCCAACGGCGCGGACGCGTGGCCGTCACTCACCGGCAGCGCGTCGGTCACGCGGGAAAAGTCCGCCATCGCAGTGGGCAATACCACCGCCACGAGCCTGACGACGACGCGCAGCGGCTCGCTCGACGCTTCCTGGGAGATCGATCTGTTCGGCAAGGTGCGCTCGCAACGTGAATCCGCACAAGCGCAACTGGAAGCCCGTATCGACGACTGGCACGACGCGCGCGTTTCGCTGGCCGCCGAGGTGGCCGACGATTACGTGCAGTACCGCGCATGCCGCCTGCTTGCCCGCGCCTATCAGCAGTCGGCGGCGTCCTACGCGAAAACCGAAGGCAGCACGCGCGCGTCGGTCGCGGCCGGCATGACGTCGGCGTCCGACGGCTATCTCGCGGAAGCCGCCGCGGCCAGCGCCAACGCAACGGCCACGCAGCAGAACGTCACCTGCGAAGAGCTGGTCAAGTCGCTGGTGGCGCTCACGGGCGCCGACGAGCCGGAATTGCGGCGCATCGTCGACCGGACGGACGCGCCCGACCTGCCGAAGCCGGCGGCGTTCCGCGTGACGTCCGCGCCGGCCGACCTCGTCCGCCAGCGGCCCGACCTCGCATCGTCCGAGCGCGCGCTGGCTTCCGCCTATGCGTCCATCGGCAAGGCACGCGCGGATCGTTTCCCGAGCCTGTCGCTGTCCGGCTCGATCGGGCTGTCGGCCAGCAACCTGGTCTCCCCGCTGTCCACCTGGTCGTTCGGCCCGAGCCTGTCGGTGCCGTTGTTCGACGCCGGCAAGCGCAAGGCCGCCGTGGATTCGGCGCAAGCCAGCTACGACGAGCAGCTTGCCGCCTATCGCAGCACCGTCCGCACGGCGGTCAAGGAAGTCGAAGTGGCGCTGACCGATCTCGATGGCGCCGAGCGCCGCAGCGACGATGCGCGCCGCGCGGCCGAACAGTACCGACGCTACGAGCAGGCGATCGAAGCGAATTGGCACGCAGGTTTCGACACGCTGCTGACGCTGGAACAAGCGCGCCGCTCGCGGACGAGCACCGAGATCACCTACATCGAACTGCAGCGGGATCGTGTCCGCAGCTGGATCTCGCTCAACAAGGCCCTCGGCGGCGGCTGGCAGGGCAACGATGCCGCGATGCCGGTCGCCCGCGCCACACCCACTCCATCCGCCACCTCGCAAGGAACCACACAGTGAAGCTGAGTCGCCGCAAGGTCGCATTGGCCACCTTCATCATCATCGCCGGAGTCGCCGCGTGGCGGCTCGCGCCCGATTCCCACGCCGCGGCCGAGACGAAGGCGGCGCCTGCCGCACTGACAGTCAGCCTGGTGGCCCCCCAGTACCTCGAATGGCCCGACACCATCGAGGCCAACGGCAACACGGCCGCGTGGCAGGAAGCGGTGATCGGCGCCGAGACGGGCAGCCTGCGCATCAGCGAACTGCTGGTCGACGTGGGCAGCGAGGTCAAGCGCGGTCAACTGCTCGCCCGGCTTGCCGATGCCGCGGCAACGGCGGAGCTGCGCAAGCAGGAGGCCGCCGTTGCGCAGGCACGCGCCAACCTGCAGCAGGCCGAGGCCGACCTGAAGCGTTCGAAGAGCGTCGCCGACAGCGGCGCGCTGTCGGCGCAGAAGCTCGACGAGTACCGCATCACTGAAACCGTCGACCGCGCCGCCCTGGCGTCGGCCGAAGCCGAATTGCAGAACAAGCGTATCGCGCTGTCGCAGACGCGCATCGTCGCGGTCGACGACGGCACCATTTCGTCGCGCTCTGCATTGCTGGGCAACGTGGTGAGCGCCGGCACGGAGCTGTTCCGGCTGGTTCGCCAGGGGCGAGTCGAATGGCAGGCGGAGGTCGACTTGCAGCAGCTCGCGCGCGTTCGCGCGCAGCAGCCGGCGCGCGTGACGTTGCCGGGCGGAAAAGTGATCGACGGCACGGTGCGGCTCGTCTCGCCGACGCTGTCGACCAATACCGGCCGCGCGATCGTCTACGTCGCGCTGAACGGACATGACGCCCAGCCCGGCATGTTCGCCAGCGGCTCGATCCAGCTCGGTACGGCAAGGGTACTGACGCTGCCCGAATCGGCGCTGGTGCAGCGCGACGGCCGCACCGACGTGTACGTGCTGAATCGCGACGGCACGTCCGTCGCGCGGCGCACCGTGATGGCCGGACGCCGCCACGACGGTCGCTGCGAAATCGTGTCCGGGCTCACGGCGGACATGCGCGTCGTGGCCGGCGGCGGCGGCTTCCTGTCGGACGGCGCGCTCGTGAAGGTCGCGCAGCAGAAGGGGCTCGGCGGCATCGCCGCGGCAACCAGCATCGCACAACGGGGGGCGCTGTGAACGTTTCCTCCTGGTCGATCCGCAATCCCGTCCCGATCGTGCTGTGCTTCATCCTGCTGACCGTCCTGGGCCTGCTTGGCTTCCACCGGCTGCAGGTGCAGGATTTTCCGGACATGGATCTGCCGACCATCAACATCTCCGCCAGCCTGGAAGGTGCCGCGCCGTCGCAACTGGAGAACGAGGTGGCCCGCAAGATCGAGGACAAACTAACCTCGCTGTCGAAACTGGACCACATCACGACGAAGATTACCAACGGCGCGGTCGACATCAGCGTCTCGTTCCAGCTGGAGAAGGACCCGCAGGCCGCGCTGAGCGAAGTGCGCAATGCCGTCGACGGCGCGCGCGCCGACCTTCCCGCGGAAATGGCGGCCCCGACCGTCTCGAAAGTCGACGCCGCGACCTCCGCGCTCGTCACCTACACGGCGCGCTCCGCGGTGCTGGACGAACAGGACCTGTCCTGGTTCGTCGACAACGATCTGTCCAAGGCGCTGCTCGCGGTCAAGGGCATCTCCAAGGTCGAGCGGATCGGCGGCATCGACCGCGAAGTGCAGATCGACCTGAACCCGGCGCTGATGTCCGGTCTCGGCCTGACGGCGGAAACCGTGTCGACCCAGCTCAACGCGATGCAGCGCGACCGCTCGGGGGGACAGGGCGATATCGGCAACCAGCGGCAATCGGCGCGTACGCTGATCGGCATCGGTACCGCGCAGGACGTGGCCGCGCTGACCATCGCCACCGGCGACGGCCGGCGCGTGCGTCTCGACCAGATCGCCCGCGTGTCGGACGGCGCCGCGGACCGCACCACGTATGCCTATCTGAACGGCCAGCCCGTCATCGGCGTGCAGATCACGCGCGCCAAGGGCAATTCGGACGTGACCGTGCTGCACGACTTGCGCGGCGCCGTCAGCGCGTTTGCCGCCGCGCATCCGCAAGTGAGTCTCGTCGAAGCCAGCAATACCGTCGCCCCCGTCGAGGAGAACTACGAAGGCTCGATGAGCATGCTGATCGAGGGTGCGGTGCTGGCGATCCTGGTGGTCTGGTGGTTCCTGCGCGATGGCCGGGCCACGCTGGTGTCGGCGGCGGCGCTGCCGCTGTCGATCATCCCGGCGTTCGGCTTCATGTACCTGGCCGGGTATTCGCTGAACACGGTGACGCTGCTCGCCCTTTCGCTGGTGGTCGGCATTCTCGTCGACGACGCGATCGTCGAGATCGAAAACATCGAGCGCCATCTGCGCATGGGCAAGTCGCCGTTCCAGGCCGCGATGGAAGCCGCCGACGAGATCGGCCTCGCGGTGATCGCCACCACGTTCACGCTGGTGGCGGTATTCCTGCCGACGGCCTTCATGGCCGGCATTCCCGGGCTCATATTCCGGCAGTTCGGAGTGACCGCCTCGGTCGCCGTGGTGATGTCGCTGCTGGTCGCTCGCTTGCTCACGCCGATGATGGCCGCTTACCTGATGAAGGCCGCCGGTCACGCCGAACACGACAGCCCGCTGATGACACGCTATCTGCGCTGGGTACGCGCGTGCCTCGGCAAGCGCGGCCGGACGATGGCGGCCGTCGGCGTGTTCCTGCTGGTCTCCTTCGCGATGATCGGCGCGTTGAAGACCGGCTTCATTCCGCTGCAGGACAAGTCGCAGACCCAGGTCAGGCTGGAGCTGGCGCCGGGCAGCACGCTGGAATCGAGTCGCGCCACCGTGCTTCAGGCCGAGGCGCTGATCCGCCGGCTGCCCGAGGTCAAGGACGTGTTTGCGACCGTCGGGCGCGCCGACGACGGCAACGGCGCGCCCGGCGGCGCCAGCACGTCGACCGACGCGCGCAGTTCGACGCTCATCGTCGATCTGGTCCCGCGCAACGAACGCAGCCTCAAGCAGTCGGCGGTGGAAGACGCGATTCGCACGCAGTTGCGCGACGTGCCCGGCGTGCAGCTATCGGTGAACAACGGCGGCAACGGCGAAAAGCTGCAAATCACGCTGGCCGGCAGCGACGCGAGTTCGCTGGAAGCCGCGGCAGCAGCGCTGGAAAAGCAGTTGCGCACGCTGCGCGGCATCGGCAACGTCACGTCGAGCGCAGCGCTGCAACGCCCGGAAGTGCAGTTCCGGCCAGACCCTGCCAGGGCCGCCGCGCTCGGCGTGACGGCCGAGGCGGCGGCGGACGCCCTTCGCATCGGCACCTACGGCGACTATTCGACGTCGCTGCCCAAGCTGAATCTTCCGGAACGGCAAATTGCGCTGCGCGCGCGTATCGATCCGGCGTTGCGGCAGGATCTCGATGCCATCGGACAACTTCGCGTGGCAGGCACCCACGGCAGCGTGACGCTGGCGTCGGTGGGCACGCTCTCCATCGGCAGCGGGCCGTCGCAGATCGATCGGCTCGACAGGGACCGCAACGTTACGCTGTCCGTCGAACTGAACGGACGCACGCTCGGGGAAGTCAACCGCGAAGCGCAGCAATTGCCGGCGCTCAGGCATCTGCCGTCCGGCGTCCGCCAGGTTCAGCAAGGCGAAGTGCAGCGCATGGGCGAGCTGTTCAGCAGCTTCGGCCTTGCGATGGCGATCGGCATCTTCTGCGTGTACGCGGTGCTCGTGCTCCTGTTTCACGATTTCCTGCAGCCGGCCACGATCCTGTGCGCGCTGCCGTTGTCGGTCGGCGGCGCGCTGTTCTCGCTGCTGGTCACCCGCATGAGCTTTTCGATGCCGGCGCTGATCGGCCTGCTGATGCTGATGGGCATCGTGACCAAGAATTCGATCCTGCTGGTCGAGTATGCGGTCATCGCCCGACGCAAACGCGGCATGAGCCGGCTCGACGCGCTGATGGACGCCTGCCGCAAGCGGGCGCGCCCGATCGTGATGACGACCATCGCGATGGGGGCCGGCATGTTGCCCAACGCGCTCGGCCTGGGAGCGGAGCCCAGCTTCCGCCAGCCGATGGCCATCGTCGTGATCGGCGGCCTGCTCGCTTCGACGCTCCTGAGCCTGATCGTGATTCCGGTGGGGTTTACGTATGTGGATGATTTCGAGCAGTGGCTGCGCCGCCGCTTCGTGCGCAAGGCAAGCATGGAAGATGCCGGTCTGGCAGAGGATAAGGCGATGCATTGATGGCTTCGGAGCAGTCGACGCGTACATGCTGATGAAGCAGCGCCGAGTTACGCCAGGTACGCGGGCGTAATCGGCGTTGAACACCCGCCCGCAGCGCTCATTCCGCCTTGACGCCGATCGCCTCGATAATGGTCTCCAGTTGCGGGCTCATCGGCAGGTTGAGGCTGGTGCCCGACGGAAGCGGACGCAGGAACCAGCGCTTGTACTGACGCGTGATCTCGCCGTCGACGGCCAGCTCAACGAACGTGTCCTTCACGACCCGCGCGAGCTGTGGATCATCCTTGCGGAACATGATCCCGTACGGGTCGTACGAAAGGTAATCGCCCACCACCTCGTACTGGCCGCCCTTGCCCGCATTCTCGGCAATCAGGCCGTACAGCAGCACGTCGTCGGTCGCGAACGCGTCGGCGCGGCCGCTTGCGACGAGCGCGAAGCCCTGCGCGTGGTCCGGCACGATCTGCAACTGGATTCCGAGCTTGAATCGCGCGTCAAGGTCGTGCAGCGCCTTCTCGTTGGTCGTGCCGGCCGTCACCGCGACCTTCCTGCCCGCGAGATCGCGGAACGAGCGGATCGGCGAGCCCGCTTTCACCATGACCTTCGTGCCGGCCACGAAGATGATCGGCGAGAAGGCCACGCGCTTCTGACGCTCGAGGTTGCTCGTCGTGGAGCCGCATTCCAGGTCGACCTTGCCGCTGACCACCGCATCGATCCGGTTGTCCGACGTGACCGGTATCCAGCGGATCGCTAGATTCTTGTTGACCGCATCCTCGATCGCGGACACGAGCGCCTTGCAGAGCTCGATCGAATAGCCGATCGGCTGGTTGCGCACATTCAGGTACGAGAACGGTATCGACGCGTCGCGATAGCCGAGCGCGATCGTGCCACTGTTGCGCACTTTCGCGAGCGTGCCGGTCAACTGGGCCGGCGCGAATGGTTCGACGCGCGGCGGGGGCGGCGCTGTCGCGTCGTCGGCCCGCGCGGCCATGCCTGCGGCAAGGAGGCCGGCGAGCGCGAGCGCGCGCCAGAATCGCTGCATCTTCATTGCTCGGCCCCCGTCAGACATCCGCCGGATGCGCGATCGTCCCCGCCTGCTCCGCGTCGATGCGCGCCAGGTTGGCCTCGGCTTCCGCCTCCGACATCAGCTCCCCTTCCCACTTCGCGACCACCGCGCTCGCAATCGAGTTGCCTACCGCGTTCGTGGCCGAGCGCCCCATGTCGAGGAACGTGTCGACGCCGAGAATCAGCAGCAGCCCCGCCTCCGGAATCCCGAACTGGTGCAGCGTGGCGGCGATCACGACGAGCGACGCACGCGGCACGCCGGCCATCCCCTTCGACGTGAGCATCAGGACCAGCAGCATCGTGATCTGCGTGCCGAGCGAAAGGTGCATGTTGTACGCCTGCGCGATGAACAGCGCCGCGAACGTGCAGTACATCATCGAGCCGTCGAGATTGAACGAGTAGCCCATCGGCATCACGAAGCTCGAGATCTTGCGGCGAACGCCGAACCGGTCGAGCGCGTCCAGGATCTTCGGATACGCGGCTTCGGAACTGGCGGTCGCGAACGACAGCATGAACGCTTCCTTGATCAGCACCAGCAGCTTGAACACGCGTCGGCCGAGGAACAGCAGACCGGCGGCGACGAGTACCGCCCAGAGCAGGAACAGGCTGACGTAGAAGTCGCCCATGAAGACCGCGAACTTCAGCAGGACCGACAGCCCGTTGACCGCGACAGTTGCGGCCATCGCGGCCAGCACCGCGAGCGGCGCGAGCTTCATCACGTAACCGGTGATCTTGAGCATCACGTGCGACAGCTGGTCGATCGCGGCGACGAGGACCTTGCCGCGATCGCCGAGCGCGGCGAGCGCCACGCCGAAGAACATCGAGAACACGACGATCTGCAGGATCTCGTTGTTGCTCATCGCCTCCGCGAACGATCGCGGCACCATGTGGCCGACGAAGTCCTTGAGCGTGAACTTGGACGTCGCGAGGTTCGCCGACGCGCCGATGTCCGGCAGCGGCAAGCCGAGGTTATCGCCCGGCCTGAGCAGGTTCGCCATGAACAGCCCCAGCAGCAGCGAGATCAGCGATGCGGTGATAAACCAGCCGAGCGCCTTCGCAAACACGCGCCCGACCGATGCCGCGTCGCCCATGTGCGCGATGCCGACGACCAGCGTGGAGAAGACGAGCGGCCCGATCACCATCTTGATCAGCCGCAGGAACACGTCCGATACGAGCGAGATGTACCCGGCGATTTCGGCTGTAGCCTTTTTGTCAGGGAAGCTCGTGAAGATCATGTAGCCGATCACGATTCCCACCACCATCGCGATCAGGATCCAGACGGCTGCAGCATTCTTTTTCTGCATCGTGCGCCTCCCATGCACCGGTTATGTGACCGGGGATGGAAGGACAATACAGGACACGAACGGCGATGAACAGTGCAACCGGGGTTGGGGTTTTCGGTAGCACCGGCCTCTGACCGGCGCATCGGTCGTCACGCGCCAGCCCGATTCATCAGATCAATCGCAGGCACGCCCGAAAATCCGGATCACCTCATCCAGATGTTCGGCCATCGCGCGACGCGCGGCTTCCGGATCCCGCGCGCGGATCGCATCGAGAATCGCGCGATGCTCGCGTTCCGACCGGTGCGGCATGTCGCTCGGCGTGTACAGCGACTGCAGCCGCTGGAACATCGGATCGTACTTGCGCGCGAGCAGTTGCTTGATCATCAGCGCATAGGCCGGGTTGTCGCTCGCTTCGGCAATGCGGATATGGAACAGGCGATCGCCCGGATGCGTGCGCGAGCCGCTGCGATTGTCCTCCTCGTTGCGCAGAAAGGCGTCGTGGATCCCGGCGATCTGCGCGTCCGAGCCGTGCGCCGCTGCGAGCGCCGCGGCTTCCGGCTCGATCAGCCGGCGTGCCTGCAGCAGCGCGAACGGCGGGATTTCCGTATCGAGATCGAGTTCGATGCCGAGTTCGGGGTCGATCTCGACCACCGCGAGCGTGCGTGCTTTCGCGCTGCGTTCGACCGCCGGCGCCGCAGCCGTTTCCGGGTGCCGGACCTTCACGCCGTCACCGACGCGCACGCTGACGAGCCCGCTCACCTCGAGCGCAATCAGCGCCTCGCGCACCGACGTGCGCGACACGCCGAACTGCTCGGCCAGCTCGCGTTCGGGCGGCAGGTAACTGCCCGGCGGAAAGTCGCCGGACGCGATCATCGCGCTGAGCCGGTCGGCAATCTGCTGGTAGAGGCGGCGGTTCTGAATCGGCTGGATGGACATACGTTGATGCTTGACTTGCGGGGTGATCGGTTTCGGAGGGAACGGCCTGCAGCCCCGGAGCATTTCTGCGGACCATCCACGCTATTTTATCTGCCGGTTTCGCCGGGTCGATGCCACGGTTTCATGCAGGCAACCCGTAGCAACGCACCGCGGTGTCGCCCCACACTGCCCGCTGCTCGCCAGCCGACAGGCGGTTCGCCGCCCATCGCTCGACCAGCGACGCGACCTCGTCATAGGACGCGGCGAGCAGGCAGACCGGCCAGTCCGAGCCGAACATCAGCCGCTGCGGACCGAAGATCTCCAGCGCCGCGTCCAGACATCGCTCGATGTGCCGCATATCCTGCGCCCGCAAACCGCGCCGCCAGTCCGTTTCGGTGACGAGCCCGGACAGCTTGCACGCGACGTGCGGCAACGCGCCAAGCGCCTGCAACGCTTCTCGCCAGCGCGCGTACGCCGTATCGTCGCGATCGAAATCGGCGAGCGCGGGCTTGCCGAGATGGTCGAGCACGAGCCAGTGCGCGTCGTGGCGCGCGCAGAAATCGCGCACGTCCGGCAACTGGCGCTGAAACACGAGCACGTCGTATACATAGCCATGCGCCTGCAGCCACGCGACGCCGCGATTGAAATCCGGGTCCGCGACGAACGACGCGACATCGCGCTCGTCCTGCACCTGATGGCGAAAACCGCGCAGTTTCGGGCTGCGCCATTCGGCGACGCGCTCCGCGAGCTGCGGCGAACCGAGATCCTCCCAGCCGACCACGCCGGCGATGCGCGCATCGTCGCGCGCGAGATCGAGCAGAAACCGCGTCTCCTCGCGTCCCGCGCGCGCCTGCACCGCAATCGACGCATGCAGCGCCTGCGCGCGCATCAGCGGCCACGATTCGTCCGGCAGGCGATCGCGCGCGAGCATGTCCATGCCCGCGCCGATCCACGGGTAATCGTCCGCGCGATAGCGCCAGAAGTGCTGGTGGGAATCGATGCGCGGTGCGCTCATGGTGTCCTCGTGTTCAGCGTCGCACGCCGGTCTCGTGTTCCGGCGTCAAGCGCGTCGCCTTGCCGTAGCGAACCGATCGTCGCAACCTGGGGCCGCGGCCACGGTCGCGACGCACCGACGCCGCATGCGGCACACATACACGCGACGCTCAATCGTACAGCGCCGCCGCAACCTTCGGATCGTCGATGTTGGTCTTGTCATACCAGTAAAAGCCCGTATCGATGATCTTCGGCAGTTTCTCACCCTTGATCGACTTCACGGCCGCCTCGACGGTCTTGTAACCGATTCCGACAGGATTCTGCGTAATCGCGCCGAGCATCAGCCCGCTGCGGATCGCATCCTTCTGCAGCTTGCCGGAGTCGTAGCCGACGATCACGACCTTGCGCTTCATCTCGCGCACGCCGTTGACGACGCCGATCGCCGACCCCTCGTTCGTGCCGAAGATGCCCTTCAGGTTCGGATAGGCCTGCAGGATCGACTTCGTCACCTCGGTCGACTTCAGCTGATCGCCTTCGCCGTACTGCACGGTCACCACCCTGACCTTCGGATGGGCGCTCTTCATCCGCTCGAGAAAGCCGTCGCGTCGATCGATCCCGGTGCGGCTCGTCTGGTCGTGCGCGACCACCGCGACCTCGCCGTCGCCGCCGATCGCGGCGGCCAGCTTGTCGGCGGCGAGCGCGGCGGCGGCCTTGTTGTCGGTCGCCGCGGTCGTCACCGGAATGTCGCTGTCGACGCCGGAGTCGAACGCGATCACCGGGATCTTCTCCGCCTGCGCCTTCTTCAGCAGCGGCAGCGCGGCCTTGCTGTCGAGCGCCGCGAAGCCGAGCGCGGCCGGCTTCTTCGCGATCGCGGCCGACAGCATGTCGATCTGCTTGTCGACCATCGCCTCGGTTTCCGGGCCTTCGAACGTGACCTTCACGTGGTAATCCTTCGCGGCCTGCATCGCGCCCGACTTCACGGCCTGCCAGAACTGGTGCTGGAAGCCCTTCGAAATCAGCGGGATGTAGGATTCCTGCGCGTACGCGGCGGCGGATGCGCCGAGCGCGAGCGACAGGCCGAGCGCGATGCCGAGCAACCTGTTCCTGATCACTTCGTGTCTCCTTGTTCTATCGACTGGGGTGAGTCGCGGCGCGCGGCCGCGAACGGACGGCATCCGTGCCGCGCGCCGCCTCAGCGGCGGCGCCGGCGCAGGATGTCCATGTAGACGGCCAGGATGATGATCACGCCCGTCACGACCGTCTGCCATTCCTGCGCGACCGACATGATGCGCAGGCCGTTGGTCAGCACGCTCATGATGAACGCGCCGATGATGGTGCCGAGGATGCTGCCCGCGCCGCCCGACAGCGACGTGCCGCCGATCACGACCGCGGCGATCGCATCCAGTTCGTAGCCCTGACCCAGCGCCGGTTGCGCGGAGTTCAGGCGCGACGCGATCAGCAGGCCGGCGATCCCGCACACGGCGCCGCTGAACGTGTACACCGCGATCTTCCACGCGTCGACGTTCACGCCCGACAGCCGCAGCGCTTCCTCATTGCTGCCGAGCGCGAACGTGTAGCGGCCGAAGATCGTCCGGTTCAGCACGATCGACGCGCCGATCGCGACGAGGAACAGGATCAGCACCGCATTCGGAATCGGCAGCGCCGGAATCACGTTGCCGATCAGCGAATCCTGCGCGATCGACGTGAAGCCCGGCGTATCGTTGAAATAGATCGGCCGCGTGCCGGAGATCACGAGCGACAGGCCCTTCAACAGCATCATCATGCCGAGCGTCGCGATGAACGGCGGCACCTTCATCTTCGCGATCACGATGCCCGACACGCAGCCGGACAGTGCGCCGAAGCCGAGCGCCGCGGCGATGCCGAGCGGCAGCGGCATCCCCCAGTTGGTCAGCACGACCCCGGCCATCACCGCGCAGAACGTCATCAGCGTGCCGACCGATAGGTCGATGCCCGACGTGATGATCACGTATGTGCACGCGACCGCCAGCACGCCGTTGACCGCGGTCGCCTGCAGGATCGTGACGAGGTTGTCGACCTCGAGGAAGTTCGGCGATGCGAAGCTGAAGAACACGATCAGCAGCAGCAGGCTCGCGAACGCGAGCAGCTTCTGCCGCGCGGCCGGATTGAAGAATCGCGCCCTGAAGCCGGTGGCGCCGGCCGGTGTGTCGCTGGAAGCCATGGGTGGAACGGGATGCGTATCGTTGGACATGATCGTGTCGGCGTCGGAATCAGCTTGCGGAGGACGAATCGCGCAGCGTGGCAAGGTGCATGATCTTTTCCTGCGTGGCGTCGGCCGCGCTCAGCTCGCCGGTGACGCGGCCTTCGCACATCACGAGGATCCGGTGGCTCATGCGCAGCACTTCCGGCAGCTCGGACGAGATCATCACGATCGCCTTGCCGTCGGCTGCGAGCGCGTCGAGCAGCTTGTAGATCTCGCTCTTCGCGCCGACGTCGATGCCGCGCGTCGGCTCGTCGAAGAACAGGATGTCGCAGTCGCGCAGCAGCCACTTCGCGATCACGATCTTCTGCTGGTTGCCGCCCGACAGCAGCCGCACGGGCTGCGCGAGCGACGGCGTGCGGATCGCGAGCTGCCGCACGTACCCGTGCGCGGTGTCGCGCATCGCGCGCGCATCGAGGAACGCGCCGCGGCGCACGAAACGGCGCATGCTCGACAGCGCGATGTTGTTCTGCACGTCCATGCCGACCGCGAGCCCGAAATGCTTGCGGTCTTCGGACAGGTAGCCGATGCCGTGCGCGACCGCGTCGGCCGGCGTGCGGATCGCGACCTTCGCGCCGTGCACGCGGATCTCGCCCGCATCGACCGGGTCGGCGCCGAAGATCGCCCGCGCGACCTCGGTGCGGCCGGCGCCCATCAGCCCCGCGAAACCGAGGATCTCGCCGCGCCGCAGCGTGAAGCCGACATCGCGGATCGTGCGGCCGCGCGTCAGGCCGCGCACCTCGAGCGCGATGTCGTTCGCCGACGTGTCGGGCGGCGCGCGATGCTGCGTGTCGAGCTGGCGGCCGACCATCATCGCGATGATCGACTCCATCGACGTGCCGGCCATCGGCACGGTCGCGACATACTTGCCGTCGCGCATCACCGTCACGCGGTCGGCGATCTGGCGCAGCTCGTCCATCTTGTGCGAGATGTAGACGATGCCGACGCCATGCGTGCGCAGGTCGCGGATGATGCGGAACAGCTCGGCGATCTCCGCGTCGTTCAGCGCGGCGGTCGGCTCGTCCATGATCAGCACGCGCGAATCGAACGACAGCGCCTTCGCGATCTCGACCATCTGCTGGCGCGCGACCGTCAGCCGGCCGACCGGCGTGCGCGGATCGAGCGCGAGCCGCATGCGCGCGAAGATCGTGGCCGCGTCGCGGTTCAGGCGCTCCTCGTCGATGAACACGCCGAGCCGGCCGCGCGGCTCGCGGCCGATGAAGATGTTCTGCGCGACGCTCAGGTGATTCATCAGGTTCAGCTCCTGATGGATGATGCCGATGCCGAGCGCCTGCGCGGCGCGCGGATCGGCGATGTCGACCGCGCGGCCGTCCAGCAGGATCTCGCCGCTGTCCTTCTGATAGACGCCCGCAACGATCTTCATCAGCGTCGACTTGCCGGCGCCGTTCTCGCCCATCAACGCATGCACTTCGCCCGGCAGCAGGTCGAAGCGGCAATCGTCGAGCGCCTGCACGCCCGGGAAGCGCTTGCTGACGCCGTGCAGCGCGAGCAGCGGCGCACGCCCGGCCGCCGCGCGGTGCGGGTCGGCCGGCGGAGACGGCTGCGGAATCGGGTCGGGTGGCATGAGCGGTCCTCGATCGGAGTGCGGTCGCGCGGGTCAGCCCAGCGCGCGGTCGAGATGCGTATACCCGCCGTCGACGAACACCCATTGCCCCGTCGTATGCGACGCGCGTTCGGACAGCAGGAACACCGCCGTGTCGGCAATCTCGTCGGCGGTCGTGAAGCGCCGGCCGAGCGGCACCTTGCCGGCGATCTCGGCCAGCTTCGCGTCGGGGTCGTCGAAACCCGCGATCCATTTGCGATAGAGCGGCGTCATCACTTCCGCGGGAATCACCGCGTTCACGCGCACGCCGTCGTCGCGCAGCGCCGCCGCCCATTCGCGCGTCAACGAGAGCTGCGCGCCCTTCGACGCGCAATAGCCGCTCGTGTTGCCCTGCCCGGTGACGGCCGTCTTCGACGACACGTTGACGATCGCGCCACGCGCCGCCTTCAGGTGCGGCACGCAGTAATGTGCCATCACGTAGTAATGGACCAGGTTGCGCTCGAGCGACGCGACGAATGCGTCCCGGCCCGCATCGAGGCCGACGCCGTCGTTGATCCCCGCGTTGTTGACGAGGCCGTCGAGCCGGCCGAACTGCGCGACGGTCTGCGCGACCGCGTCGCGGCACCGCGTGTCGTCCTGCAGTTCGACTTCGAAGAATGCCGCGTGCGGCTGCCGCTGCTGCAGGTCGCGCCAGAACGCGTCGTCCGGTGCATGGCGCGCGAACACCACCGGAATCGCGCCTTCGTCAGCCAGCCGCAGCGAGATCGCCGCGCCGATGCCGGACGCGCCGCCCGTCACGATCACGACCTTGTGTTGCAGGTGCAAATCCAAGTTGCGTCTCCGTCGTTCCTGATATGGCCGCATTCTGCGTCGCGGTGCTTACGGTTTCATTCGCTGCGTCCCGCTCGTTGCGCTCGGCCCTTCCGGCGCGCAGCGCAAGCCCGTTATTGGCGTGAACCTGCCCTAGCCGCGGAAGCGATACCGTTCGAGCGACTCCCGCTTCATCTCGATCGAGAAGCCGGGCGCCGTCGGCGGCATGTACGCCGCGCCGCGCACGACGCACGGCGTGACGAAATGCTCATGCAGGTGATCGACGTACTCGGTCACGCGCCCCTCCTTCGTGCCGGAGATGCACACGTAGTCGATCATCGACAGGTGCTGCACGTATTCGCACAGCCCGACGCCGCCGGCATGCGGGCAGACCGGCAGCCCGTATTTCGCGGCCATCAGCATCACGCCGAGAATCTCGTTGACGCCGCCGATCCGGCACGCATCGACCTGCACGACGTCGATCGCGCCGCGCGCGATGAACTGCTTGAACATCACGCGGTTCTGGCACATCTCGCCCGTCGCGACCTGCACCGGCGCGATCGCCTCGCGGATCTTGCGATGCCCTTCGATATCGTCGGGGCTCGTCGGCTCCTCGATGAACCACGGCCGCGCAAACGCCAGCTCGTGCACCCAGTCGATCGCCTCGTCCACTTCCCACACCTGGTTCGCGTCGATCATCAGCTTGCGCTCGGGGCCGATCACGTCGCGCGCGATCGTTACGCGGCGGATGTCGTCCTCGAGGTTCGCGCCGACCTTCAGCTTCACGTGATCGAACCCCGCGTCGACCGCTTCCTGGCACAGGCGCCGCAGCTTGTCGTCCGCATAGCCGAGCCAGCCCGCCGACGTCGTATAGCAAGGGTAGCCGTCGCGCTCCAGCGTCGCGATGCGTTCGGCCTTGCCGGGCGCCTGCCGCCGCAGGATCTCGAGCGCTTCGTCCTCGGTCAGGCAGTCGCGCAGGTAGCGGAAATCGATCGCGCGCACGAACGCCTCCGGCGACAGGTCCGCGACGAGCCGCCACAGCGGCTTGCGTTCGGCTTTCGCCGACAGGTCCCACACCGCGTTGACGACGGCGCCGGTCGCGAGATGGATCGCGCCCTTGTCCGGGCCGATCCAGCGCAACTGGCTGTCCGACGTCACGTGCCGCCAGAACCGGCCCATGTCCTCGCGGATCCAGTCGAGATCGAGGCCGACGACGAGATGGCGCAACGCATCGATCGCCGCGCAGCAGATCTCGTTGCCGCGTCCGATCGTGAACGTGAGCCCGTGGCCTTCGAGCCCGTCGCGGTCCGTTTCGAGAATCACGTAGGCCGCCGAATAATCGGGGTCCGGATTCATCGCGTCGGAGCCGTCGAGCTGGCGCGAGGTCGGAAAGCGCACGTCGAGGACGCGCATCGATCGAATGATAGGCATGACGAACCGTCCGATAAAGGAAATCAGCCCTGCACGGTACGCTGGCGCTGCTCGCCGAGCCCCGTGATGCCGAGCGACATCGCCTGGCCCGCGCGCAGATAGACAGGCGGCTTCTGCCCGAGGCCGACGCCGGGCGGCGTGCCGGTCGAGATCACGTCGCCCGGCTGCAGGCTCATGAAGCGGCTCAGGTAGCTGACGAGGAACGGCACGCGGAAGATCATCGTCGCGGTCGTGCCGTCCTGGTAGCGCCGGCCGTCGACGTCGAGCCACAGCCGCAGCGCATGCGGATCGGGCACCTCGTCGGCCGTCACGAGCCACGGCCCGAGCGGGCCGAACGTGTCGCAGCCCTTGCCCTTGTCCCACGTGCCGCCGCGCTCGAGCTGGTACTCGCGCTCCGACACGTCGTTGACGACGCAATAGCCGGCGACGTGCGACAGCGCATCGGCTTCGGCGATGTAGCGGCCGCCGGCGCCGATCACGACGCCGAGCTCGACTTCCCAGTCGGTCTTTTCGGCGCCGCGCGGAATCTCGACGTCGTCGTTCGGCCCGCAGATCGCGCTCGTCCATTTGCCGAACACGACCGGCTCCTTGGGCACTTCCATGCCGGATTCGGCCGCGTGATCGGAATAGTTGAGCCCGATGCAGATGAACTTGCCGACCCGGCCGACGCACGCGCCGAGCCGCGGCGTGCCGTCGACGAGCGGCAGGTCGGACGGCGCAATGCCCGACAGGCGCGCGAGCGACGCCGGGGTCAGCACGTCGCCGGCGATGTCGTCGACCACGCCGGACAGATCGCGGATGCCCCCGTGCGCATCGAGCAGGCCGGGCTTTTCGTGGTGCTTCGGGCCGTATCTCAGCAGTTTCATGTCGTTGGTCAAGAAGAAGACAACAGGTGGAGGACGTGGCGCGCGGTCGGTGTCAGTTCGACCAGCCGCCGTCGATCAGATGAATGGCGCCGGTCGTGAACGACGATTCGTCGGACGCCAGGTACAGCGCGAGTGCGGCCACTTCGTCCGCGGTGCCGATCCGCCCCATCGGCTGGCGGGCGACGAAGCCCTGCCGCACGATGTCGGTCGATACGCCGCGCACGCGCGCCTGCTCGGCGATCCGCGCCTCCAGCGACGGTGACTCGATCGTGCCCGGACAGATCGCGTTGCAGCGGATCCGGTGCTCGACGAAATCCGCGGCGACCGATTTCGTCAGGCCGATCACCGCGGCCTTGGTCGTGCCGTACACGAAGCGGTTCGGCACGCCCTTCACGCTCGACGCGGCGGACGCCATGTTGACGATCGACGCGCCGCCCGCGGCGATCATCGCGGGCAGCAGCGCGCGGATCAGCCGGACCATCGACGTCACGTTCAGGTCCCACGAGAACGTCCACGCGTCGTCGTCGCAGTCGAGGATCGTGCCGTGATGCACGTAGCCGGCGCAGTTGAACAACACGTCGAACGCGGCTTCGGTGGCGGCCAGTTCCGTCACGTCGTGCGCGCGGGTCACGTCGAGGTGCCGCGTCATCAGCCGGCCGCCCGCGTCCCCGGCATCGGCCGCGAGCTTCGCGAGCGTCGCGTCGTTGATATCCGTCGCGAGCACGTCGGCGCCTTCGCGCGCGAAACGCAATGCGGTGGCGCGGCCGATGCCCTGTCCGGCCGCCGTGACGAGCGCGCGCTTGCCCTGCAGTCTCATGGGTTCCACTCCTGTCCGATTGGCACAAAGGACCAAAGGTCCAACCAATCATAGGAAGTGATTTTCGACTTGTCACGGAAATGGGATTCAGTGTTTTCCCGAGCATGGAAATCGGGAATCGGAGGGCGTCAGGGGGGAATCGCAGGGCGTCGGAGGACGGCGCCGGGCCCGCCCAGCATGCCTTTGGACGAATCTGACAAGACATTGGGCGAATCTGACAGGAAAGTCATCTTCGCGTCAGCGTCCCAACGGTCCGCGCCCGCCATCATGACCTGCATGGCCCGCCGATGGTGACACCACACCCGCCCGCCTCCGATCCCGGCGGGCACTCCGTCCTGTGCGGCGTCCCCGTGCCCTGGCGAGAGGGCATGACGGCGCGGCCTGTTTTGCCGCCCCGGACGCGTCCCGTCCGGGGCGTTTTTGTCTACGGTTTTCGACGAAAGTAAGCCTGGATTGTTTCTGAATCGGCAAAAGGTAATTTGAGCCAGACAGGATGTTTTTTCCGGTCACAGACGCTTACATTTAGCGGACCACTCATGGAAACCGCTACGGAATCGCGATCGGGCAGTGAGATCCACTGCCCGGGCCGGTTCCGCACGAGCTTTAGGAAACGGCAAAATGAAGGCCTCCAAATCCCTGCCTGCGCTCGATGCCGCCGACGTCCACGTCGAAATCCTCGAACGTTCCGATACGCTGCTCGTCATCCGCTGGGTCGAACCCGGCCGCTGTCACTACGGCGAGCAGCGCTGGCGCCGCCGCTTCGCGCAGCGCACCGGCACCTGCGCGCTGTCGCGCCAGGTCATCCAGCGCGGCGACGAAGTGTTTCGCCCCGCCGAACGCCCGGCGCCGGCGAACGCGGCCGCGATGATCTCCGCAGCCGAAGTGCTCGGCCTGTCGGGCGGCAAGTAATACCGATCTATCGTCAGAGCCTGTTCCCGGCATGACAGGTGCTGGAAGCGCCCGTCTATAGCCGTCGCTTGTCTGCCTCTCGCGCAGCACGGCTACGCGGCGACCAGCCTGCAATTCGCCGGTCCGGGGATGGATCGCGCGACTGCACGCGCCGCACGCGACGCCGGTCGCGCGGCGTTGCTGCGGGAGGCTTCGGAAGCCGCGACGGGCGTGCGTTATCTCAGTTCGGGCGTTGCAGCGGATCGCGTGGCGGCCGGACCGTATGGCGGCGGTGCCGCCGCGCCGGACACCCGTTGATCGCTCGCTCCTTCTTCACGCTTATTGCGCAGCGCGAAACGAAAGCACATTGAAAGATTGATTCAGCGCCGCATTTTTACCGCTCAGGAAACAATCTTTAATCAAAGTTGGCGTTTACCCTGAAGACCCCGGTGACTAAGATTTCATCAATCGCTTAAGACATGGTGTCGAGAGCGAACTCAATAAAACACCGGAGGTCATCATGAAATCGCTCGTTTATGCAGTCGTTGCCGCTACCGCCCTGTCCGCTTCGTTCGGCGCATTCGCGCAAAGCACCGTGACCCGCGCGCAAGTGCGCAACGAGCTGGTCCAGCTCGAGAAGGCCGGCTACAAGCCGGGCGTGTCGAGCCCGTACTACCCGGAAGACATCCAGGCTGCGCAAGCGCGCGTGCATGGTGACGACAACAGCGGCTACGGCGCGCAAGCCGCGCCGGTCGTCCGTGCAGGCAGCCCGGCTGCCGAGACGAAGTCGAACCCGCGCGACTCGATCTTCTTCGGTCAGTAAGCGTCACGCGCCCGTTGCGGGCGTCGCGCATCGCGCATCCAGTATCCGGACGAGCCCCGCTGTCGGGCTCGTCTTTTTTTGTGAACAGGAAACCTCCGCCGCACCGAAAGGGACGGCTTCGCCCGGGCGCCTCGCGTCCGGGCGCTTTTTCGCTGGGTGCAGCGAATTCACCGACGTCACCGGTTCGTGTGTGCGACCGCCCGCCGTTACGCGCGGCGGATCACGCGCGCGGCGCGACGAGGAACGCCGCGATCTCGCGATGCATCCGCGCCGCCTGCGGACTCGTGTCGAGCGCACGCCAACAGCCGTGCACGAGCCCTTCCCCAAGCCAGAAACGCGCGATGCCGCCCGCCTCGCGAATCCGCTCGACGTAGACCCGTGCATCGTCCCGCAGCGGATCGTGCTGCGCGCCGATCGCGAGCACCGGGGGCAAGCCGTCGAAACGCGCGGCGTCGAGCGGCATCGTTCCACTCGGCGGCGGTCGATCCCCCCAATACAAAGCGCGATAGCGATGGACATCGTCGAGGGTCAGCATCGGCGCGTGCGCTTCGGTGTCACGCGCCGGCCGCTGCGGCTCGCTGCCGAGCATCGGATAGACGAGCGCGATGCCGTCGATCCCGTTCTCGCCCGTGTCGCGCAGCGTCGTCGCGACGGCCGCCGCGAGCATGCCGCCCGCGCTGTCTCCCGCGAGCGTCAACGGTCGCGTGCACGGCCCGAACGGCAAATGCGCCACCAGCGCCGCGCAAGTGACGGTCAGGCAATCGTCGAGCGCAGCCGGCGCCGGATGCTCAGGCGCAAGCCGGTAATCGACCGCGATCACCTCCAGCCCGGCATCGGCCGCGAGGCGCGCCGCGATCAGCGCATGACTGTCGAGCGACCCGACGACGAATCCGCCGCCATGAAAAAACAGCACGGTGCCGCGCGGCGCACCGTGCGCGGGCCGGTAGCGGCGCAGCGGAATGACGCGGCCGTCCGGCGCGCAATACGCGCGGTCTTCCTGCACGATTCCCGGCGGCAGCGACGCCGGCGTCCACGCGGCCGCAAAACGCTCGTACACGCGGCGCTGCTCGTCCGGCGAACGCGTCGCCGCATCCGCCGGATACCATGCGTCGACTGCCGCGACGAACGCCGCGATTTCCGCTTCGAGCATCGTTCGCGTCCGGCGTCAGCGGCGTGACGGCGGCAGGCCGATCACGCGCCCCGCATAGGCGGGTGGCGGGCTCTCGCGCTGCAACGCGTGCAGCGCCGCGACCTGCTCCGCGACATCGGCATCGAACGGCGCCGATTTCGCGCCGTCGCGCGTGTCGACATGCAGCATCATCTGCTCGCTCGCGGACACCGGCTCGTCGAGCCCGTCCGCGAACAGCTCCAGATACAGGTGCAGCCGCTTCGCGTCGTGCGCGAGCACGCGCGCGTCGACCCGCACGCGCCGCCCCTCCTTGATCTCGTGCAGGTAGTTGATATGCGTCTCGAGCGTGTAGACCGAGCGTCCCCGCGACTTGCGCGCCGCGTCGTCGAGACCGATGCGGTCCAGCAGCGCATCGGTCGCGAAGCTGAAGATCAGCAGGTAGAACGCATCGCGCAGGTGCCCGTTGTAGTCGACCCATTCGGGCCGCACGACGTCGCGGTATATCGTCAGCGGGGTATCGCCCGTCATCGTTCAGTCCTCGAATCGCATGCCATGCCGCGCCTTCACCGCGGCGATCGCGCGCAGCACCTCGGTAATGCACTCGTCGCGATAACGCTCGAGTTCCTTGATGCTGCGCGTGCCCTGCTGCTCGGTCGTGCCGTCGACGACGCGGTCGATCAATGCGTCGGTCAGTTGCGGCGCGACGAGCTTCGTCCACGGCAGCTCGAGCGCCGGGCCGAATTGCTGCATGAAGTGTCGCATGCCCGCATCGCCGCCGGCGAGCGTGTAGGTCAGGAACGTGCCCATGAACGACCAGCGGATGCCCGCGCCGAAGCGGATCGCGTCGTCGATCTCGCCCGTCGTCGCGACGCCTTCGTTGACGAGGTGCAGCGCCTCGCGCCACAGCGCCTCGAGCAGCCGGTCCGCGATGAAGCCCGGCACTTCCTTGCGCACGTGCAGCGGCCGCATGCCGAGACGGCGATAGATCTGCATCGCCGCTTCCACAGCTTCGGGCGCGGTGCGCGCGCCGCCGAGCACCTCGACGAGCGGCAGCAGGTACACGGGATTGAACGGATGGCCGACCACGCAGCGCTCCGGATGCGTCGCGCGCGCATAGAAATCGGTCGGCAGCAGCCCCGACGTCGACGACGCGATGATCGCGTCCGGCTTCGCCGCGCGGCTGATCTGCTCGTGCAGTTCCAGCTTCAGCGCCTCGCGCTCGGGCGCGCTTTCCTGGATGAAGTCCGCGCCGGCGACGCATTCGTCGATCGTCGCGACGAAGCGCAGGCGCGCGGGATCGGCGCCCGGCGCGAGGCCGACGCGCTCCAGCGCGGGCCACGCATTCGCGACATTCGCGCGCAGTTGCTTCTCCGCGCCGGGCGCGGGATCCCATACCACCACGTCGAGACCGTGCGCGAGCGCGCGGGCAACCCAACCGCTGCCGATCACGCCGGTGCCGATTGCGGCGAACGTCTTGATGTCGGTAATCACAGCCATGACAAACGCATCCTTCAAATCGAGTGAAATCGGGCGACGGCCGCATCCGTGCAGCCGCCGTGCTGCATTCGGACCTCAGGCAAATTCGGCGATCGCGCGGCGTTCGAGCGGACGCTCGCCGCGCGCCGGCAGGCCGAGCTTGCGACGCCCTTCGGCCGGCGTCAGCACGCGGCCGCCGAGACGCTCGACGAGTTCGCGCGCACGCTCGACGAGCGAGCCGTTCGACGCGGGCACGCCGCGATCGAGCCACAGGTTGTCCTCGAGACCGACGCGCACGTGACCGCCGAGCAGCATCGCCTGCGCGACCATCGGCATCTGCATCCGGCCGATGCCGAAACCGGCCCAGTGCGCGCCCGGCGGCAGGTTGTCGACCATCGCCTTCATCGTGCCGGTGTCGGCCGGCGCGCCCCACGGAATGCCGAGGCAAAGCTGGAACAGCGGCGGATCGTCGAGCAGGCCTTCCTTCAGCAGCTGCTTCGCGAACCACAGATGCCCGGTGTCGAAAATCTCCAGCTCCGGCTTCACGCCGAGTTCCTGGATGCGCTTCGCGCCGGCGCGCAGTTGCGCGGGCGTCGACACGTAGATGTAGTCGCCGTCGCCGAAATTCAGCGTGCCGCAGTCGAGCGTGCAGATTTCCGGCAGCAGCTCCTCGACGTGCACGAGGCGCGTCAGGCCGCCGACGAGGTCGGTGCCCTTGCCGAAGCGCATCGGGTCCTCGCCGGGGCCGATCTCGAGATCGCCGCCCATGCCGGCCGTCAGGTTGATGATCACGTCGACGTCGGCCGAGCGGATCCGGTCGACCACTTCGCGGTACAGGTTCGGATCGCGGCTGCCGCGCCCCGTCTGCGGATCGCGCACATGGCAGTGCGCGACCGTCGCGCCTGCCTTGGCCGCCTCGATCGCGGCGGCCGCGATCTCCTTCGGCGTGACCGGAATCGCCGGGTGCTTGCCGACCGTATCGCCCGCGCCGGTCACGGCGCACGTCACGATGACTTCGTGGTTCATGCTGATTGCCTCGTTGGGTTCTGGTTGCTTCGTGGATCGTCAGGACACCGGAGCATGGTGTCCGTCTCTGTCTCCGTCACAGGCCGAGATAGGCCTTCACCGCCGGCAGGCCGTCCTTGCCGTCGAACGTCTTCACGCCCGCGAGCCACGGATCGAGCACCTGCGGGTTTTTCTTCAGGTAGGCCTTCGCGGCCTCGGACGGCTTCGTCTTGTTCATCACCGACTGCATCAGCTGGTTCTCGAGCTGCGTCGTGAAGCGCAGGTTCGTGACGAGCTTGCCCGCGTTCGGGCAGCGCGCGATGAAGTCGGGCGCGGTGAGCGTGTACACGCGCGCTTCGCCGTAGTTCGGCCCGAACGACGCATCGCCGCCCGACAGGTAGTTCATGCTGATCTGGATGTTCATCGGATGGGGCTCCCAGCCGAGAAATACGACCCACTTCTTGTCGCGGATCGCGCGATCGACGGTGACGAGCATGCCCGCCTCGCTCGATTCGACGAGCTTGAAGCCGCCGAGCCCGTACTGGTTCGTGTCGATCATCTTCTGGATCGTCGCGTTCGCGCTGCTGCCCGGCTCGATCCCGTAGATCTTGCCGTCGAGTTCCGCGCGGTGCTTCGCGATGTCTTCAAAAGTCTTCAGGCCCGCCTGGTATTCATAGCTCGGCACCGCGAGCGTCGCCTTCGCGCCGGACAGGTTCGGCGTCTCGACGACGTTGATCGACTTGCTGTCGAGGAACGGCTGGAGCTGCTTCTGCTGCACCGGCCACCAGTAGCCGAGCGACACGTCGAGCTGCTTGCTCTTGAGCCCCGCGAACGAGATCGGCACCGACGAAATCGTCGTGGTCGGCTTGTAGCCGAGCGCCTCGAACACCGTCGACGCCATCGCGGTGGTCGACGTGATGTCGGTCCACCCAATGTCGGCGAAGCGCACGTTGCGGCAGCTCTCGGGATCCTGCCCGGCGAGCGACGCGGTCGACCACGCACACGCCGCCAGCCACACCGCGCCGAGCGCGGCAAACTTTCTCGACTTCATGGTTCCTCCCGGTTCGATGGAGCGAGCAGGTGGTTGGCGGGATGCGTCCCGGCCTGCATCGTGGCATCAAAAGTAACGAGCCATATTCGCGGCAAAGCGACCGCCCGCGACCTGTTCTTGACCAGGTGCGACTATGCGTAAAAACCACTAGGTCTTGTAGATTCCTTGCTGGACGGGGCTCGGCGGGTTATTGGCGATTATTCTGGCTTGTCTCGTTGCGCCGAGGAAATCGGGGTACCGTTGCAGTCAGGCCCGAGCCGCCAGCCTTCGGCTCGTGCGAACGGCGCGCGGTTCATGGCCGCCAGCCCGAACCGCGCCCCGAGCAACGCAAACTCATCCGCCCCAGGCAGAAGACCGGATCACACTGCAGAAATTCGTCGCATGAAAATGCGGATCCTTGTCGGCCAGCACGTCTGCCTTGACGTTGCCGAACGTCGTCGCCGGCTTGTGCCTGATCCCATCGTAGAACGCCTGGATGATGTCCTCCTTGAAGTGCGGCGTACGCGGATGTGCGTGAACGACGGCCTCCCGCTCGACGTCGCTGTATTCCGCATACGTGAGCCCCAGCACATCCATTTCGACACCGGCCGTCACGAGCGCGATGACGGGATGCATGTGCTGCGGGATTCCGGGCGTCGTGTGCAGTGCAATCGCGGTCCACACGACGTCGATGTCCTGCGGGGCAATGCCCTTGCCCTTGAGGAAATCTCGCGCGGCATTGGCGCCGTCCACCTCGAAGCGCTCGCAGTCGCTGCTGTGTTCGTGCGTCAGCCCCATGTCGTGAAACATGCACCCGCAGTACAGCAGCTCGGGATCGTACTTGAGCCCGCGACGCTGGCCCGCCAGCGCGGCGAAGTAGTAGACGCGGCTCGAGTGATGGAACAGCAAAGGCGACGCCGTATCGCGGACCAGCTCGGTAATCTCGCGAGACATCTGGCTATCGGGAATGGTGATGCCGCCAACGTTCATAGTCATGATCGACCTCCATGGAAAACACCTTCGATTCTCCGGATTCGATAGTTGTCTTCAATAGACGCATCACGACAAATCCTGCCATTTTGCGTGACGGACGGCCACGGCGCCGTGATGACAACGCACGCGTTGCGACTCGGATCGCGTTCCGAAATCACGGGGCGTCTATACTGCTACGCGTCGCGCTCGACGCAACACCAATCCGTTCCGGTCATGCCGAAAGTCGTGGGTATCTTCGCCGTGCCAGGCGTTCAACTGCTCGATGTCTCCGCGCCGCTCGATGTCTTCGCGCAAGCGAACGCCGAGCTCGGCAAGGCGTTCTATACGTTGCGGATCATCGCCAGCGAACCGGGCCCGATCCGCAGTTCTTCCGGTGCGCAGTTGCTGCCCGACCGGGTCATTCCCGATATCCCCGAGCGCATCGACACACTGCTTGTCGCCGGCGCGCCGAGCGCCGGTCATGTCGTGCTTCGCACCGACGTGCTGGCATGGCTGCGATCGGCGGCCGTACAGAGCAAGCGGTACGGTTCGATCTGCACCGGCGCGTTCATACTGGCCGCCACCGGCCTGCTGAAAGGGCGTCGCCTGACCACCCACTGGGCCGCGGCCGAGGCGCTGGCCGAGGCCTATCCATCGCTGTCGGTCGACGAAGACGCGCTATACGTGCGAGATGGCAAGCTGCGCACGGGCGCCGGCGTGACGGCTGGCCTGGATCTGGCATTGGCCCTGGTGGAGGAAGATCTCGGCCTCGACATCGCACGGCGCGTCGCGGCGCAACTGGTCATGTTCTTCAAGCGCCCCGGCGGGCAGCTCCAGTTCAGCCGCAAGGGCGAGGCACGCCCGGTCGGGCGCTCCGTCCTGCAGGAGGTGCAGCGATGGATCGCCGCGAATCCGGCGCTTGACCACTCGATCGCGGAAATGGCGAAGCACGCCGGCATGAGCCCTCGGCACTTCGCCCGGCTGTTCCGCGCGGAAGTCGGCATGACGCCGGCAGCATGGGTCGAGACAACCCGCATAGCCACGGCCCGCAAACTGCTCGAAAATGGGCACGATACGCCGAAGCAGGTCGCCGCAAAATGCGGCTTCGCCAATGTCGACACGCTGAGGCGCACGTTTTCGAAGCATGTCGGGATCACGCCTGCCGAATATCGCAAGCGCCAGGCGTTTGCGCCGGAGCAGCCCTGATACGACACCACGGAAGCCACACAAAGCCTCGCAACCGCTCCGATCGCAAGCCACACACGCATCTGATCCAGTCCCGCCCCCCATGCCCGAGGATTTCCATTTCCTGCTGCTGCCCGGCTTCTCCGCGCTCGGCTTCATGTCCGCGCTCGAACCGCTGCGCGTCGCGAACCGCTTTCGCACCGAGCTTTACCGCTGGCACGTGCTCAGCGCGGACGGCGCGCCGGTGCCCGCGAGCAACGGCATCCCGCTCGCCGCGGAAGCCGCGTATGCGGACGTCGAGCACGTCGGCACGGTGTTCGTCGTCGCCGGATTCGATCCGCTCGACTGCTACACGCGCGGGCTCGCCGACTGGCTACGCAAGCAGCACCGGCACGGCGCGACGCTCGGCGGGATCGATACCGGCAGCTTCGTGCTGGCCGAAGCCGGGTTGTTCGGTCCGTCGGACACGCTCACGCTGCACTGGGAAGCGCTCGCCGCATTCCGCGAGCGCTATCCGGACCTGAAGGCGACGCAAGAACTGTTCGAGATCGGCGAGCGACGCATCACGTGCGCGGGCGGCACCGCGTCGATCGACATGATGCTCGACCTGATCGGCCGGCGGCACGGCGCGGACCTCGCGGCCGCGATCTCGGAACAGTTCGTCGTCAGCCGGATCCGCCAGCGCTCGGACAGCCAGCGGCTCGAGATCGCCGCGCGCTACGGCGTGCACAACCGCAAGCTGATCCAGGTGATCGGCACGATGCAGCGGCACATGGAGAATCCGCTCGGGCCCGACGCGCTCGCGGACGAAGTCGCGATCACGCGGCGCCAGCTCGAACGGCTGTTCAGCGCGATGCTGAACGACACGCCGACACGCTTCTACCTGAACCTGCGACTCGACCGCGCGCGCGAACTGCTGCAGCAGACCGACATGACGATCACCGCGATCTGCGTCGCGTGCGGCTTCGAATCGCCGTCGCATTTCTCGCGGACCTATCGCACCCGCTTCGGCATCAGCCCGCGCAGCGATCGCCGTGTGCTGCGCTGACACGCACGCGCAAATCACCAACTTTGCACACAAAGCAACGGAGCATTACGCAATCCGGCGACGTTTCCGGCCGTTCGCTGAACAATCCTGACAATTGATCGACAGTGCGAAGCCTCATTCGAAAATAAATCGCAATGCAGATGAAAATGTTCTGTAACATATCTCGAAATCAAAAGGGCAGCCCAAGGAGATGAGAGCCTTGGCCCGGCACGATTCGGGCACGCAGAGGCATGCGGGCTGCCTGCTCATTCACCGATCCGAGGGGTATGACATGACGATGCTCGATTCGCCGTCGCTGCACCTGCCCGCCGTCCGCTTCCCCGCCTCTCCGCCCTCCTGTTTCCTTTCGACCTGACATTTAGTTTTCCTTAGTCAGTCGCCACCCCGCAACGCTGCCTCGTCGCACCGGCTTTCGCGAGTCGGGGCGCGGGCTGTGTCGTGCCTGCGCCCCGAGACGGCGCGGGCTTTTCCAACCGTTGAAACGAGGATCACGTATGCAGACATCACGCAAAGCATTGCCGATCGCATTGAGCATTGCGCTGGGGTTCGGCTTCGCCGGTACCGCCGGCGCCGACGCAAAGGTCTCGAATCCGCAGGCGTCGAGCCTGCGCGACAGCCTGACGCGCGGCGTCGCGCCACCTGCCGCGAAGTCGGATTCGGCGGCCGGGCAGTTCCGTGCCGATGGTGTCGCCGTTACGCTGTACAACCCGGCGTATCGCGCGAAGAAGGCGGCCGCCACGCCCGCGGCGACGGCCCGCGACTTCGTCGCGTCGCAAGCCGCGCAGCTCGGGCTCGACGCAGCCGCGCTCGCGAGTCTCGTCGTGACCTCGGAACGCAAGGACGCCGACTTCACCGTCGTGCGCCTCCAGCAGCAGGCGGCCGAGCTGCCCGTGTACGGCAGCGATATCGCGGTGACGGTCGCGAAGGACGGCCGCATCCTTTACGTCGCGAGCAATGCGGTCAACGGCGTCGTCGCCCGGTCCGCCAAATCGCAGGCGGTCGACCGGCAGCAGGCGTTCGACCGCGCGCGCGCCTATCTCGGCGTGGGCGGCTTCACGAACGTCGATGCGCAGCTCGTCGCGTTCGTCGATACGACCGGCACGCATACCGCGTGGAAAGTGCGCGGCCGGCCGCAGGATGGCCCGAAAGGCGACTGGGAGCTGCTGATCGACGCGAGCAGCGGCGAAGTGCTGCGCGCCGAGGACAAGGCGTTCTACGCGACCGACGGCACCGGCTTCGTGTTCCGGCCGGATCCGCTGTCGCCGACCCAAAGCAGCTACGGCACCGCCGGCTACAAGGACAACAACGACGCCGACTCTGCGCAACTGACCGCCGCGCGCGTGCGCGTGACGCTGAAGGACCTTGCGCAATCGGGCTCGACCTACGCGCTTGCCGGCCCGTACGCGGTCTGCGTCGATTTCGACGCGCCGCGCGACAACGCGTGCCCGGTGCAAGCGACGCCGAACTTCGAGTTCACGCGCGGCAACCTCTATTTCGAGGCGGTCAACGCGTACTACCACATCGACACGTTCCTGCGCTACGTGAACCAGACGCTCGGCGTCAAGGCGATGCCATACCAGTATTCGGGTGGCGTGCAGTACGACCCGCACGGCGAATCCGGCGACGACAACTCGTCGTACTCGTCGAGCAGCGGCAAGCTGACGTTCGGCCAGGGCGGCGTCGACGATGCCGAGGACGCTGACGTCGTGATCCACGAACTCGGCCACGGCATTCACGACTGGGTGACCAACGGCGGCCTGTCGCAGCAGGAAGGCCTGTCGGAAGGCACGGGCGACTACCTCGCGGCCGCGTACAGCCGCGACTTCAACCAGTGGAGTCCGTCCGACGCGCAGTACAACTGGGTCTACAACTGGGACGGCCACAACGAGTTCTGGGGCGGCCGCGTCACTAACTGGAACGTCGGCCGCACCTACGCGCAGGCGCGCGGCGCCGAGATCCACACGGCCGGCCAGTACTGGGCGTCGTGCAACCTCGTCGCACGCGACGCGATCGGCGCGCAGGCGATGGACAAGGCGTTCCTGAAGGGCCTGTCGATGACCAACAGCACGACGAACCAGAAGGCCGCCGCGCAGGCCGTGCTCTCCGCGGCGGCCGCGCTCGGCTACAGCAGCGCGCAGCTCACCGCGATCGGCAACGCGTACAACAAGAGCTGCACATACGGCGTGACCGTGCCGCAGAAATCCTGATGCCACTGCAGGCGGGGCGAAGCGCAAGACCTGCCAGGCGCCCTCTTTCCTCGACATCGCTACCCTGATGAGATCGAACATGCCTACCCTGAAACGCAGACACCTGAGCGCCGCGCTATGCGGCACCCTGTTCGCCGCCGCCGCGCATGCGGCGCCCGTATGGATCACGCTCGGCGATCCGGCCTTCCGGCAGCTTCAGCGCATCGACGCCGGTGCGACTTCGCGGTACAGCGCGACCGTCGCGGCAGGCAAGACCGCAGATGGCGCCGACCGCCACGACACCGTCCATGTCGTGCAGGTCGACGACGCGCTACTCGGCGAGCTTGCGCAGACCGTGCATCGACACCGAGGCCACGGCCCGGGCTACATCGTGCACGACTCGTACGACGAAGCGCGCCAGGCACTGCAACCGCTGCCGCCATCGCTCGCGAAGCAGGCTGCCGCGCCCGCGTACAAGGTCGCGAACGCACCCCAGATCAGGAACTGGATCCAGCAGCTGCAGGCCAGCAACATCGTCGGCACGATCACGTCGTTGTCGGGCTTCACGAACCGCTACTACACGACGTCGCACGGCGTCGCCGCATCCGACTGGCTCGCGCTGCAGTGGAAGCAGCTTGCGGGTTCGCGCACCGACATCCGTGTCGAACAGTTCACGCATGCCGGCTGGCCGCAGAAATCGGTGATCCTGACGATCCGGGGCAGCGATCCTTCGGCGGGAACGGTCGTGCTCGGCGGCCACATCGATTCGACTGTCGGCCGCACGTCGGAGAACACCCGCGCGCCCGGCGCGGATGACGACGCATCCGGCATCGCGAGCCTGACCGAAGCGCTGCGCGTGCTGCTGGCAAACGGCTACCGGCCGAAACGGACGATCCAGTTCGTCGGCTACTCGGCCGAGGAAGCCGGCCTGCTCGGGTCGAAGGCGATCGCGAAGCAGTTCCGCGCGCAGAACGCGAACGTGGTCGGCGTGCTGCAGCTCGACATGACGAACTACAAGGGCGACACGAAAGACATCTACCTGATCACCGACTACACGAACGCCGCGCAGAACACCTACCTGACGAATCTGGCAAAAACCTACCTGCCTGAGCTCGCGGTCGGCACGTCGCAGTGCGGATATGCGTGCTCGGATCACGCATCGTGGAATGCGCAGGGCTATCCGGCGTCGTTCCCGTTCGAAGCCGACCAGAACGACAGTCCGTATATCCATACCGTGAACGACACGCTGGAGAACTCGGATCGCCAGGCCAGTCACGCGCTGAAGTTCGGCAAGCTGGCGCTGGCGTATGCGGTCGATCTCGGCGGAGACGGCGCCGCAATCGCGAAGCCGTGACGGACTCGGATTGAGTCACGTCTCGCGATGATGGAAGAACGGGCGCGGCTGGCTGCCTGCGCCCGTTCGGGCGGCGTGCGTACCGTGCGCGGCATCGCGGCACCGTATCGCCGTCAGTGATCGGGCTTCCGTTCCCGTCCGGATAGAATCGTCATTCGACCACTACGGCAAAACGCTAACCCATCATGACCGACCTCTCCCGCTCCCTCGGCGATCTTTCGCACGATCGCGTCACCACTGCGTTCGACCTGCCCGGCCATACGACCGTCCGCTCGCTCGGCGTCGCGCAGGGCATTGTGGTTCGATCGCGCTCGATCGTCGGCTCGTTCGGCGCGTCGCTGCAAACGCTGTTCGGCGGCAACATCACGCTTTATACGTCGCTGTGCGAGAAGGCCCGCCAGCAGGCGTTCGACAAGATGCTTGCCGATGCGCGCAAGCTGGGCGCGAACGCGGTCGTTGCGATGCGCTACGACTCGACCGAGATTGGTTCGGGCGTCACCGAAGTGATCTGCTACGGCACGGCCGTCGTCGTCGGACCGGCGTGACGTGCAATGCGCGCGTCGCGTTCCAGCGCATCGCGTTCGACGCTGACGCGTGTAGCGTTGAGCGCGACGCCCATCCTGCCGATCGGGCTGCGCATGCTTGTCTCGAAATTATTTCGGCGCACTGATGGAATCCCGTCGCGCGTTCCGATCGGCGCGATCGCCCCCTGGGAATGCCGGTGACGGCAATGCGCGCACCCGCCCGAGCGAAACACCGGAAAACGCCACGCGAAACGATCGCGAAGTTTTTGATTGACGTGCCTCGCGGTTCCCTCTTACCATTGCGCTCGTTTCAATTCATGGAGGCTTCTGTGCCTGCCGATGCGAGTTGTAGTTGGTCCTGCACCAACCTGACTGCCGCCTGAGGAAGCTTCGCAGAGCCTTGTCTTCTGCCGCATCCCGGGATAGCAGGATGCGGTGTCTTTCCGGATCGGACGTCCCGTCGATCCGAAATTCCCGTACTCGACATTTCAGTTGCCGCTCGATCGCTCGGGTGGCGCCCGTGCGTGAACCGCGTCACGCGCGCGTGTCCGGCCGCATGCCTGCGCATGCGCGGCCCCGGCGCGCGTGCGTGCCGCTCAGATCGACAGGAGTTCGAAATGGACGACGACAGTAGCCGATTACCGTTCGCCGGGGCGCGTTCGCGTGCCATGCCGGCGAACGCCCGACTCCCAGCCTTTCACCAGCCGATCGCGCCCGACGCGGCGCGGCGGGAAGCGCTCGTCCATCGTTGACGTCGTGGCGCTCCCGACGTGCGACGCCCGGCGCCAGGAGCACCCATGACACGACTCGATACTTCCGGAGATCCGCGCACCCGGCGCGGGCTTGTCCACGACCGCCGCGACGGCGCGCGCCCCCGTCGTGGCCACACACGTCACCTGCCGCGATACGCCGCGATCCCGTTGCGCGCTTCGCGATCACGCTGCGCGGCCGAATTCGAATAACCCCACCCAGTTTTCCCCGGAGAAACCATGCTTGGCCGATTCCTTCCCGTCGAGACCCGCTTTTTCGACATCTTCGATACGCACGCGCAGCACATCGTCTCGGCAGCGTGCGAGCTTCAGACGCTCATCGACCATCTCGTCGATGCCGACACGCACATGGCCAACGTCCAGACGGCCGAACGGACCGGCGACAAGCTCGCACACGAAGCGATCGAACTGCTGCACAAGACCTTCATCACGCCGATCGACCGGGATGAAATCCACAAGTTGATCACGACGATGGACGACATCCTCGACCTGATGGAGGATGTCGCGACCACCGTCGTGGTCTACGACCTGAAGTCCGTCACGGCGGAAGCCAGCGAGCTCGCGGAGATCGTCACGCAGTCGGCGCTGCAGACGCAGATCGCGGTCAACAAGCTTGCCGACATGAAGCAGTCGGCGGTAATCCTCAAGGCCTGCGAGGAAATCGATGCGCTGGAAACCCGCGCCGACCGGGTGCTGCGCGCCGCAATATCGAAACTCTTTCGCCAGGATATCGACGTGAAGACGCTGATCAAGCTGAAGGGCGTCTATGACCTGCTCGAACGCATCACCGACAAATTCGAGGATGTCGCGAACATCGTCGAAGGCATCGTGCTGGAAAACGCCTGAGCGAAACAAGAAGATGCATTCGATACAACTCGCCCTCTGGATGATCGCGACGCTGGTGCTCGTCGCGCTCGTATTCGACTTCATGAACGGCTTCCACGACGCGGCGAACTCGATCGCCACGGTCGTGTCCACCGGCGTGCTGAAGCCGCAGCAGGCGGTGGCGTTTGCCGCCGCGTTCAACGTCATCGCGTATTTCGTCTTTCACCTGAAGGTCGCGCAGACCGTCGGCAAAGGCACGATCGACCCCGAGATCGTCGATCACTATGTCGTGTTCGGCGCGCTGATCGGCGCGATCGGCTGGAACGTGATCACCTGGTACTACGGGATTCCGTCGAGCTCGTCGCATGCGCTGATCGGCGGCCTCGTCGGCGCGGCGCTCGCGAAATCGGGCTGGGGCTCGCTCAACATCGACGGGCTGATGAAGACGATCGCGTTCATCGTCATCTCGCCGCTGCTCGGCTTCATCCTCGGTTCGCTGCTCATGCTCGGCGTGTCGTGGCTGTATTTCCGCGCCCCACCGAGCAAGGTCGACCGCCGGTTCCGCCGTCTGCAGCTGCTGTCGGCCGGGCTGTACAGCCTCGGTCACGGCGGCAACGACGCACAGAAGACGATCGGCATCATCTGGATGCTGCTGATCGCGACGGGCTATGCGTCGGCGACCGCCGATGCGCCGCCGTCGTGGGTGATCGGCGCGTGCTACCTGTCGATGGGACTCGGCACGCTGTTCGGCGGCTGGCGGATCGTGCGCACGATGGGCCAGAAGATCACGAAGCTGAAGCCGGTCGGCGGGTTCTGCGCCGAAACGGGCGGTGCGATGACGCTGTTCATCGCATCGTTCCTCGGCATCCCGGTGTCGACGACGCACACGATCACCGGCGCGATCGTCGGCGTCGGCGCGACGCAGAAGCTGTCGGCCGTGCGCTGGGGCGTGGCCGGCAACATCGTCTGGGCGTGGGTGCTGACGCTGCCGGCGTCCGCGCTGTTCGCGGCGGGTGGATGGTGGCTCGGCCACCGGATTTTCTGACGCCGGCGACGAACGCTAAAAAAGGTTCTTCGCAGATTTGCGTGGAGGCCACATTCAGGGAGCCACTGATCGTTGCAGGCGCTCGCTCGCATCGGCGATATGCGCTGCATCGAACGCAATATTGCGGCTGGCATCGGCCAGCGGCGCGTCGGCCGGGTTGAACCACTCGACAGGCTGACGCGCCATCAGAGGACACAGAAGCGGGTAGTCACGAAGCCACACGTCGAGCGGCTTGCCGCAAATGGAATCGATCATGTTCGAGTCACACCGCGGAAGCGGAAGCATTGGGAGTCGACACGGCATCGAGCACGGGCGGATGCGTCACGATGGACTTCAGGTCCACATCCGATGTGCGCAGCCTGGCGGTATCGGGAATCGGTCTGCGCATTTCATCAGACGACTCAAAAAGCGTTTCGAACGCGCGCGCCGCATCGAGCAGCGCGAGATCGCCGCGGAACGCACCGATCATCTGCAAGCCGAACGGCATGCCGCGATGATCGACGCCGCATGGCAGTGACAACGCCGGATTCGTTGCAAGCGTCACAACATACGTCAGCGACAGCCAGCGATAGTAGTTTTCCAACGCGACACCATTGACCGATTTCAGATACGGCTGCGTCCACGGGAACGGCGAAACGGGCGTCGTCGGCGAGAGAATCACGTCGTAGCGGTCGAACAGCGTCTGGAAGCGGCGAAACAAACGCGTCTGGTCGGCGTGGGCACGCACGCAATCCGCGAGCCCCAGGCCGATGCCCATCTCGTAGTTCGCGCGCGGATTCGGCCCGAGCAAATCGGGATTGGTCTCATAGGCCCTTTGCAGGCCCGCGACGAAGGCTTCGGCGCGCAATACGTCGAAGCAGCGATGCGCGCCATCGAACGCCACTTCGATCGGATCGCAAACGGCCACCTCGCGGCGCAGAACGTCGATCTTGCGACGGAACACGGCGCGAATGTCGTCATCGACTTCGCAGACGCCGAAATCCTCCGTGTAGCCGATGCGCAGTGTCGACAGTTCCGTGGGCGCACGGCCGTCCATCGTCGGACTCATCGCGAACGGATAGCCGAGCGGATCGCTGCCCGACTGTCCGACGGTCGCCGCAAGTTGCAGCCACGTGTCTTCGACGTTGCGGCCCATCGGCCCCACCACCGCAATCGGCGTCCAGCCGAGCGGCTTTCGATCGCTCGGCACGAGTCCCGGCGAGGTGCGCAATCCGACCACGCCACACTTCGCCGCGGGAATGCGCAGCGAGCCGCCGGTATCTGAACCGCTGGCAAGCGGCACCATGTCGAGCGCGAGCGCCGCAGCCGAGCCGCCCGACGAGCCGCCCGCGTTCAGGCGCGGATCGAACGGATTGCCCGTCGCGCCCCACACGGGATTGAAGCTGTTCGCGCCTGCGCCCATTTCCGGCACATTGGTTTTGCCGACGACGATTGCGCCCGCCGCGCGTAGCCGACGCACCAGCGTGTTGTCCTGCGCGGGCACGTTCGCGCGATAGATCGGCGAGCCATACGTGGTCAGAATGCCTTCGGTCTCTTCGAGATCCTTGATGCCGATCGGCAAGCCATGCAACGCACCGACGGCCTCGCCGCGTGCGAGCGCGGCATCGGCAGCGCGGGCTTCGATGCGCGCGCGTTCGAAGCTCGTCGCCGTGATGGCGTTGACATACGGATTGAGCGCTTCGATTCGCGCGATGCAGGCTTCGAGCAATTCTACGGCGGAGATTTCGCGCGCCTGCAATAGCGCACGCAGCGCGACGGCACTATAACGGACGAGTTCACGACGGTCGTTCATCGGGCGATCCCTTACGCTGAAATACGAGAGTGCGCTCAATGTAGACGACGGGAAAAGCGGCCGCTAGTGATGATAATCGAAACGTGAATTCACTTTTTATCAACGTGCGCGCGGCAAAATTTCGTGGCTCATACGTTCGATAAACGACTGCAGAAGTGGCGGCAACGCACGCCGCGCCAGCGTCTGGATTTCAACGGTGCGCTCGCTTGTCGTGAGTTCCGGCACGGGCAACGCGACGAGTTCGCCGGACGCGAGACGCGGGCGCACGAAAAGTTCGCCACTGAACGTGACGGCGTCGCTTACGAGTGTGAAACCGAGGAGCGTTTCGAGTGCCGCACTGCTGAGCACGCTCTTGCACGCGACGCCTTCACGGCTACAGTAGATATCGATCAACTTGTGCAGCGTCGAATGAACACCAGGCAAGGCGAGCGGATACGCCAGCAACTCGCGAAACGAAACCTGCGCAGACTTCGCGAGCGGATGAGACGATGCGACAATCGCGAACACCGGCGAAGGCGCGGAAAACGCGACCTGAATGTCCTTCTCCGGCCCGAAGCTGAACGTGAGGCCGATATCGCATTTGGCTTCTCGCACCCGCTGCGTGACGCCGGCGGCCGTATCGACGACGACTTCGAACGATGCGGGTGCAACCGTGCGACGGAAGTCCGCCATCGCACGCGGCAGGAAGGTCGCCGCGAATCCTTCCGTGCAGGCGATGCGAAACGTGCGTTCGGCTTCGCCGCGAAGCGCGTCGATTTCCAGCGAAATCTGTTCGGCGTCGAGCTGCGAGCGACGCGCATACGCGGCGAGCATTTCACCCGCTTTGCTCGGCACCATGCCGCGCGATTGCCGCACGAAAAGCGGCGTGCCGAGTTCGCTTTCGAGCCGCGCGATCTGGCGACTGACGGCGGATGGCACGACGTTCAGCCGGTTGGCGGCGTCAGCGATGGAACCGGTGTTGACGACTTCGAGGAAGTAACGGACGGCAGCTTCCTGAAGAATTCGGGCGCTCATGATGGGTCTGCGGGAGGACGCGGAATGGCCCATCATAGCGCCTGTTCGTACGATGACGCGATCAAGCCTCCCCGGCAGCGCCCAGGTGCGCATGGGCTTCGGGCGACAGACGGATCGACAGACTGGTGACGAGTGCGAACGCTGTGGCCACGATCAGGAAGTCGAACGCGGCGTTGTAGTTGCCCGTCACCGACACCAGCAGGCCGATGATTGCGGGCGCGACGAATCCCGCGACCTGTCCGCCGAAGTTGACCATGCCGGCCCCCGTGCCGACGAGTTTTTGCGGCAGGAATTTTGCCGGTAGCGCAAAGACGCCTGCGAAGACGAACGACTTGAAGAAGTAGACGATCGCCTGATAGGCAATGACGCCCGCCACCGTTTCGGCTGTGTACATCTCGTAGAGGAAGAAGCCGGAGATCGCGCAGCATGCGGCCATCAGCCACTTCTCGCGGCCATCGAACCAACGCGCGAGAATCCAGCCACCGAGCGCCGTCGAGATGCTCGCCGCCACGAACGGCAGCGGCGTGAGCATACCGACTGCCTTGAGATCGAGATGTCTCTCGGTCAGCAGATACGCGGGCATCCACGCATCAAGTCCTTTGTTGACGATGCCCATGCCGAACCAGGTCAACAGGATCTTCCACATGAGCGGCATCTTGAGGAGCGCGCGCGTTGCCGCGCCGTCGATGCGCGCGGTCCGGCCAGTCGAATCGCGCTTCTGGTGCGTGTCCTTCACTGCGAACAGATAAACGAGCGCGAACACGAGACCGGCGCAACCGGCAACAACAAACGCATGACGCCAGCCGAGATACAGGATGAGGGGCGCGATGGCGAGCGGTGCGATGAAGCTGCCGACATAGTTCGACGACATCAGTAGCGCCGACATCTTCGGGCGATCCGCCCGCGCGTACGATTCAGCCACGCCTTTCATTGCGGCGGCGGGATAGCCGCCTTCGCCCAGACCGAAGATGAAGCGGATCGCGATCAGCGAAGCAAGCGACCATGCGAGACCGGTCATCAATGTGAATACGGACCAGAACGCGATCGATACGACGATGACCTTTTTGCTGCCCCAACGATCCGCGATCCATCCGCCGGGAATCTGCATCGCGGCATAGCCGAAATAGAACGTGCTCATGACAACGCCGAGTGCGGCTGCACCGACGTGGAACTCCTTGGCGATGGCGACGAACGACAGCGCAATCGCCGAGCGATCAATATAGGAGACGCAAAAACCGAGGTAGAGTAGCGCGAATACCGCGAGGCTAGCGCGCCTGCTTTTATTGGGGTCGATCATGCTGAGCATCTGCCAACAGAGAGAAGACCGGGTCCGCTTCAGCCGTGCCGAGCAGTCCCACCGCGACTAGTCGAGCTGATCGTAAGTAGCTACAAATGGGTCGACAAGTGACATATTCAGATCCCTCCGTTCGCGAAAACGCACCTGAGAAGTGGGCGGCGGGTGGTACGCGCCGCTGTGCGAGAACGCGCGCCGGCAACCGGAGCAACGGTTGCCGGCGATGCAGAACGCAGTGCGCCCCTTCAACGCCCGGTAAGCGTCGACAGCGCCTGCGACAGCCTGCCGTCGGGATGCGCCAGATCATCGAGCACCGAAAAGTGCGTGCAATCCGGCACGTGGACCAGATCGACCCGCTCGCCAGCCGCGACGCATGCGGCTGCGTACGCGTCCGAGTGGCGCACGAGTTCCGGCAATTCCGCGCCGCCGACTGCCACGACGGTCGGCACGCCCTTGCCGACATGCCGCAGCGGGCTATACGCGTCGATTTCCTGCGCGGATAGCTTCAGCTTCTCGTCGAGCCACGACAGCGCGATCGGCTCCAGATCGACAAGCGCGCTGATTGGCAGCGCGGCCGTCACGGCCCGATGCGCGCGGTACATCGCCGTCAGGTGCCCGCCCGCCGAATGCCCGCTCAGCACGAGTGGTCTGCCCGCGACACCGAGGCCATCACGGTCGGCCGCCAGATGGTCGAGCAGCCGGCCGATCTCGCCGACGATCCGCGTCATCGACGCGTCGGGCGCCAGCGTGTACTCGGCCAGCGCGACGTTGAAACCCTGCGCAAGCGGCCCGCTTGCGATGAAAGCGAAATCCTCCTTCGCGCAGTTCTGCCAATAGCCGCCGTGGATGAACACGAAGGTCGGCGCGTCGGGTTTGCCGCATGAGATCCAGTCGTAGCGTTCGCGGGGACGGTCGCCGTAGCGGAGATCGCGTTGTGCCGACGCCGCCGCATAAAGTGCCGCGCTACGGGCCTGAAAATCGGCCAGCACGGCCGGAAAATCCGGAACGGCCTTGGTGTTGTCGTAAGCGGCGTCGAGTGTTGCGCGGTCCATGCCGCGATAGAGCGTGGTCATGCTGATGGTCCCGTGAAAGTCGTCGTTTCGTTGTTGGCCAGAATGGCGGCAGCACGGCCGGCCGCGATGTCGGCGACATGCGACTGTCTCGTACCATCGCGGCGCCCATACGGCCGCCCGGCCGGTGTCAGGGGTGGTCGTCGATCAGCAGGATCGGCTTCAGCGTCGTGCCGGCTTCGCTGTCCGCCGCCGCCCGGTTGATGTCCGCGAACGGGTAGAACTTCACCAGCTTGTCGAACGCGAAGCGGCCTTGCAAATGCAGCTCCACCAGTTCGGGAATGAACCTGCGAGGCACGCTGTCTCCTTCGCAGATCCCTTGAATGCGCTTGCCCGCGATCATCAGGTCGTTGAGGTCGAATGCCGCCTTCGTGCCTTGCCGCGATGCGCCGACGACGCCGAGCACGCCCAGCGGTGCGAGTGCCGACACGCCGTGCGCGAGCATCTCCGGCCGACCGGTCGTTTCGAGCGCGAACGCGACGCCACCGCCGGTGATGGCGCGAACGGCCTCGAACCAATCGGCCTCGCGGCTGTCGAGCGCATGCGTCGCGCCGATCTCGCGCGCGAGCGCCAGCCGGCCCGGCACGATGTCGACTGCGATGATGGTCGCGGCGCCCGAGAGCCGGGCCGCGAGCACCGCGGACATGCCGACCGCCCCCGCGCCGAGCACGAGAAAGCGGCTGCCCGGCGTCACTTTCAGCGAATGGATGACCGCACCGGCGCCCGTCTGTATCCCGCAGCCGAGCGGCCCCAGCAACCGCAGCGGCGCGTGCCTGGGCACCTTGATCGCGCTGCGTTCGCGGGTCAGCGCAAAGGTCGCGAACGACGATTGGGAAAAGAAATGATCGTGGATCGGCGTCCCGTCGGGCGTCGTGATCGCGCATTGCCCGCCGTGCCCGCTGCCGCCGAAATTCTGCGAATAGAAGTCCGTGCAGTACGACGTATGGCCTGCGTCGCAGGTCGGGCAATGCCCGCAATGACCGTAGGTCAGCACGACGTGATCGCCGGGCGCCAGCGACCTGACCTGCGGCCCGACGGCTTCGACGACGCCGGCGCCTTCGTGTCCCAGCACCGCAGGCAGCGGCACCGGGTAGTACTGGTCGCGGATGATCAGGTCGGTATGGCACATGCCGGTAGCGACGATGCGCACCTGCACCTCGTCGTCCACCGGCGCGCGCAGCCGGGCCGGCTCCAGCACAAACGGCGCCCCCTTTGAGTGGGTGACGGCGGCGACGATGTCGCGAAACTCGGTCTGATTCATCGATTGTCTCCGGGTCGAATTGCACTGTCCTGCAGCAGTTGAGTTGACGCAGATGCGCTGACGCAGTTAGCGGATCGCGCGAGTCGTCACGCGACGAACCAAGGATCGCCGACGCGATTGCGGATCGTCACGGATTTCAGGTGCGAATACAGATTGAGCGTTTCATGGCAATGCTCGACGCCGATGCCGCTCTCCTTGATGCCGCCGAACGGCACGCCGCTCGCGAGATTGAAATACTGGTTGATCCAGACCGACCCCGCTTCGAGCGCATCGGCCGTCCGCATCGCATTGTCGAGATTCGACGTATAAATTCCCGCGGCGAGCCCGTACGGAACGTCGTTCGCTTCCTTCAGCATCCGGTCGACATCGCTCCAGCGGATGATGCTCAGCACCGGCCCGAAGATCTCTTCCTGCGCGACACGCATGCTGTTGCGCGCCTCCAGCAAGGTCGGCGGGATGAAGTATCCGGCGTCGCAGCCGGGCACCTTCACGCGCTCGCCGCCGAACAGCACCTTCGCGCCCTCGGCCTTGCCGATGCGGATGTAGTCGAGCACACGCTCGCCCTGCTTCGCGGACACGAGACAGCTCAGGTGCACCGTTTCGTCCAGCGGATCGCCGACCTTCATCCTCGCGGCTGCCGACGTCAGCTTGTCGACGAACGGTGCATGGATGTCGTCGTGCACGAAAAGACGCGTGCCGGCGAGACACGACTGCCCGTTGCAGTACATCGCCGCGAACAGCGCGTTGTCGACCACCGCATCGAGATTCTCCACGTCCGGAAACACGATGTTGGGGCTCTTGCCGCCGAGTTCGAGCGACACCGGCACCAGCCGGTCCGCGCCCGCGCGGCCGATGATGCGGCCGACCTCCGGGCTGCCCGTGAAGGCAAGCTTCGCCACGCCCGGATGCGACGTCAGCGCGGCGCCGACCTCGTCGCCAAACCCCGGCACCACGTTGATGACACCGGGCGGGAAAATGCCGCCGGCGATTTCCGCGAACGCGAGCGTCGACAGCGACGCGTTCTCGTCCGGCTTCAGCACGACCGTGTTGCCGGCCGCTACGGCCGGCGCCACTTTCAGCGCGACCATCAGCGCCGGCACGTTCCACGGAATGATCTGGCCGACCACGCCGACCGGTTCGCGCTTCACGATCAGATAACCGTCGGGGATCGGCCGCCCGTAGCCTTCATGCGTCAGGATCGCACCCGCGAAGTAGCGATACTGGGCGATGGCTTTTTCGTGGTCGAGACGCGTCTCGGCGATGCGCCGGCCGATATCCATCGCGTCGATCGTCGCGAGGCGCGGCAGTGCCTGTTCCAGCGCATCGGCGAGCCGGTTCAGCAGCGCGGCCCGCGTCTCGTGGCTCGTCGCCTTCCACGCGGGCAGCGCCCGTTGCGCGGCCTCGACGGCCGCGGCGACGTCGGCCGCGCCGCATCGTGCGATGTCCGCTAGATGCTCGCCCGTCGCCGGGTTGACCGCGGCGAAGGTCGCGCCGCCCGGCCGCGCGAACCGGCCGTTGATGTACGCCGTATAATTTCCGTCAATTGAAAGCTTCATGGCTGCGCACGCTCCGTTCAACGTTCATCACGGCTCCATGATTGCCGGAGCGCACGCGAGCGGCTATCGATTCCGTGCCATCGGCATCTGAAACGCGCCATTCTTTGCAGCCGCAGCCCCGTGCCGTTTCCACCAGGATGGACAAACGTGAACCCGCTGCTCTCCCGATCCGGCATGCCGCCGCTGCCCTTCCCGCCGCTGCTGTCCGGTCACGACATCCCCCGCAGTGCGATGCTGTTCGAGTCCGACGACCTGGATCATGCGTGCACGGAAATCGGCAAGATCTACCGTCCGTATCGTTTCACCGCGGCGCGCCGCCGCCGCACGACGCCGGCGACCATGTTCAACCTGGACGGCGACAGTGTCGCGCTCTCATGGTTTGCGTACGGAACGGAGATCTCCATTCGGCCAGAAATCTTCGGCAACTTCGTGCTCGTGCTCACCACGCTGGCCGGGCACTCGGACATCCGCAGCGGCACGCTCGCGCACGCGGGCGGGCCCGGTTCGACGGTGCTCATCGCGTCAGACGAGCGATCGCAATTCCGCTACAGCGAGGACAACGTGCAGATGGGGGTGCGTATCGACGCGCAGCGTATTGCGGAAGTCTGGCACCGCATGTCCGGGCGCGAACCACCGTCCGCGCTGCCATCGTGTTCGCTGATCGAATCGCAGCGCCGCGACCTCTGGCTCGCGTCGGTGCAGACGCTGCGGCAGTTGCTGCATCCCGACACGCCGCCCGCGTTGAAGGCGATGCAGTTGCCGCTGGCGGAAGAAATGCTGATCGTCAGTCTGATCGGCGAGCAGCTGGCCGACAGGATGCCCGCGGTCGGCAGCGTCGCGCCGGCCTGCGTGAAGCGCGCGATCGCATTCATCGACGAACATGCCGATCGGCCGCTGACGCTGTCCGACATTGCGGCCGCCGCGCATTGCAGCGGGCGCACGCTGCAGCGCGCGTTTCAACAGTGGCGCGACGTCGGCACGATGCGCTATCTGAAGGAAGTCCGTCTGCAACGCGCGAGAGCGGCGCTGCTGGCGCCGGACGAAACCGCTTCGATCACGGAGATCGCGACGCGCTGGGGCTTCGGCCATCTCGGCCAGTTCGCCGCGGACTATCGGAGCACGTTCGGCGAGCGGCCGTCGGATACACGCGCACGACGCTGAGTACGCGACGCTCGCCGCAAAAAAAAAGCGCGAACCGGAGTTCGCGCCCAAGAGAGACCTCGCTGAAGACTGAGTACCGCGTCGCCCTGATCGCTCAGAACGAATGCCGCATGCCGATCCGCACGTCGGCCTGGGTTTGCGTCGTCGACGGCGTGAAGCTGTAGCCGATCACCGCATCGACGCCTTGCGACGCACGCAGGTAATCGCCCGAGATGTACACGTCGGTGCGCTTCGACAGCAGGTAATGCACCCCCGCCGTGCCCTGGTTCCAGTGATGGCCTTCGAAGCGCGTGTGCTGGTAGCCCGCGATCAGGCTCAACGCCGGCGTGAACTGGTACGAGCCGCCGCCTTCGTACACCTGCATGTGCGACGACTGGCCGAAGCCCTTGATCGTCGTGTACGAGAAGTTGCCGTCCAGCGTCAGCTTGCCGATCGCGTAGCTCGCGCCGATGCCGAACGTGCCCTGGCTGTCGACGTTCATCGGCGTGTTCGCGAACAGGTCGGTACGCGCGCCGGTCGCCGGATCGACGGTGACCGTCTGCTGGCCGAGGAACGTGTGCGTACCGAGCATCGCGTACGGATCGAACGCGTAGATGCCGTTCGGGTTGTTCAGGCGCGTGTATGCGGCGCCGACCGAGAAGTCGCCCTTCGTGAAGCTCGCGCCCGCGCTCCACGCGCTGTTGCGGTGGAAGTCGCCGGCGACGTTGCCGAACGAATACATCGCGCCGACCTTGAAGCCGTTGTAGTCGTTCGACATGAACTTCACCGAGTTCGGCAGGCGGTCGCCGTTGAAGCGGTCGAAGTCGCCCTGGTGGATCGCGTAGCCGCTCCCCCACGCCGAGATGTTGTAGATCGACACGAGCTCGTTGGTGATGTCGAGCTGGTTGCCGAACGACAGCGTGCCCCAATCGTTCTGCAGGCCGACATAGGCCTGCCGCCCGAATTCGGCGCCGCCGAAGCCGAGCTGGCCGGTGCCGAGGTGGAAGCCGCTCTCGAGCGTGAACACCGCCTTCAGGCCGCCGCCGAGATCCTCGGTGCCCTTGAGCCCGAAGCGATTGCCGTAGGAGACGCCGTCGTCGAACTTGACCACGTGCGAGCCACCCGTGTTGTTCACGTACGTGATGCCCGCGTCCAGAATGCCGTACAGCGTCACGCTGCTCTGCGCATGGCTGACCGCGGGAATGCACGCCGCGCATGCAAGCGCGGCTGCCACGGCAACGTTCGATTTCTTCATTGTCGACCACCCTCCCTGACCATTCGATGGAAATAACCCCAAACCGCGTTCGCGACACTGCTTGTCGCTTGATTCGAATTCAGTACGTCTGACGGCTTCGCCGTTTCGCTTTTCGCAATAACGAAGCCATTGGCGAAAGGTACAAACCCATATTTCGGGTCACCCGTCTGAAGGCGACATCAAATGGTCTGGTTACGACCGGTCGGGAAAACACGGATGGCCGGCGATCTCGCCGCGCCGCCCGTCAGCGGCTGTCAACGCCCGTCCAGCGCCGCGCGCACGGCCGGCAGCCCGGGCGCGCCGGCGGCCGTCGTCACGCCGTCCAGCCAGCCCGCGACGAGCGACGGATCGGCCTTCAGCGCCTGCTGAGCGGCGAGCGGGGCCGGCGTCTTGTGGTCGAGCATGTCGGCGATCATCCGGTTCTCGATGTCGACCGTGAACGTCATCTGCCGGAACAGGCGCGCGAGGTTCGCGCACTGGTCGGCAAAGCCCGCGCGGACGACCGTGTTGACCGTCGCGCCGCCGTAGTTCGGGCCGAAGTACGTGTCGCCGCCCGCGAGATAGGTCAGGTGGAATTTCGTGTTCATCAGGTGCGGCTCCCACGCCAGAAACACGATCCAGCGCTTGTCGCGCACCGCGCGCTCGACCTGCGTCAGCATCCCCGTCTCGCTCGACTCGACCAGCGCCCAGTTCGCCGGGCCCAGCGCGTGGTCGGCCAGCATCCGCTTGATGTTCTGGTTCGCCGGCGCGCCGGGCTCGATCCCGTAGACCTTGCCGTCGAAGCGGCTCGCGTAGCGTTCGAGATCGGCGAACGTGCGCACGCCCGCGGCGGCCACGTAGTCGGGCACCGCGAGCGTGAACTTCGCGCCGGTCAGGTTTGCATGCAGCACGTCGATCGCGCGCGCGTCGACGAACGGCTTCACGAGCGGCCCCTGCGCGGGCATCCAGTTGCCGAGGAACACGTCGACCTGCCCTTTCTTCAGCCCCTGGTAGGTGATCGGCACCGACAGGTTCGATACGTCCTGCCGGTAGCCGAGCGCCTTCAGCACGACGCCCGCCATCGCGTTCGTCGCGTCGATGTCGGTCCAGCCGGGCCCGGCCATCCGCACGTCGCGGCAGGCCTGCGGCTCGGCCGCGCGGGCCGCCGGGATGCAGAGTGCGGCGGCGCATGCCGCGCCGGCTATCGTTCGTACTGCGTTGCCATATCGCTTCATCGTGCGCTCCGTTGTCAGTGTTCGGGTCAATGTTCGGCTCAGTGATTGGAATCCGCGCCGCTCAGCGCGCGACGCGCGGGAAGCGCGCCATCGCCTCGAGCGCGTCGAGTTCGAGGTGGTTGCGCATGTAGCGCTGCGTGGCGTCGACGAACGGCTGCCAGTCCCACGCATGAATCCGGCCCTGCGTCGTCGCCGCGAAGTGGAAGCGCCGCCGGCGCTGGCTCGCGAGCACCTGACGATGCAGCTCGGGCAGGTTCCAGCGCCGCGCCGCTTCCGCGCGGAACGCCGCGAGCACGTCCGCCGCGTGCGGCGCGCCGGCGAGGTTGTCGAGCTCGCGCGGGTCGTCCTTCAGGTGGTAGAGCTGGTCCGGATCGGCCGGGCAATGCACGTATTTCCAGTCGCCGCGCCGGATCATCACGATCGGCGCGATCGCGCCCTCGGCCAGGTATTCGCCGAGCGCGACATCGTGCGCGGGCGCACCGCGCAGGTGCGGCACGAGGCTCGCGCCATCGACCGGGTCCGGCCAGCCGCCGTCCGGCCTGCCGCCCGCAAGCTCGACGAGCGTCGGCAGCAGGTCGACGTGCGACACGGGCCCCGCCACGCGGGCCGCGCCGAAACGGTTCGGCGCATGGACGATCAGCGGCACGCGGCAGCCGCCTTCGAAAAACGTCATCTTGTACCAGAGCCCGCGCTCGCCGAGCATGTCGCCGTGGTCCGACGTGACGATCACGATCGTGTCGTCCGCGAATCCGCATTGCTCGAGCGCCGCCAGCACGTTGCCGAACTGCGTGTCGACGTAGGACGTCGCGCCGTAGTACGCGTGGCGCGCGTTGCGAATCTGCGCGTCGGTCGGCGGGGTGCGGTCGTTTTCGCAGACGGCGCGCAGCCGCTGCGAATGCGGATCGCTGTCGGCCGGCCCGAGCCGCACGGCCGGCATGTCGATCTCGTCGTCACGGTACAGGTCCCAGTAGTCGCGCGTGATCGCATACGGGTCGTGCGGATGCGTGAGCGACACGACCATGCAGAACGGCCGCGCATCCTGCCCCGCGGCCCGCTCGCGCGCGAGATCGAACAGTTTCTGGCGCGCGGCGAACGCGACTTCGTCGTCGAAGTCGAGCTGGTTGGTCCGCACGCACGGCCCCGCGTCCAGCACGGAGCTCATGTTGTGATACCAGCTCGGACGCTCCTCCGGGTTCGCCCAGTCGGGTACCCAGCCGAAATCGGCCGGATAGATGTCGGTCGTCAGCCGCTCCTCGAAGCCGTGCAACTGGTCGGGGCCGCAGAAATGCATCTTGCCGGACAGCACGGTCCGGTAGCCGGCCGCGCGCAGGTAGTGCGCGAACGTCAGCGTTTGCGCGGGCAATTCGGCGGCGTTATCGTAGGCGCCGATCGCGGACGGCAGCTTGCCCGTCAGCAACGAGAAGCGCGACGGCGCGCACAGCGGGCTTGCGCAGTACGCGGCGTCGAACACGACGCCTTGCGTGGCGAGCCGGTCGAGCGTCGGCGTGCGCGCGACGCGGTTGCCGTAGGCCGGCAGCGCGAACGGCGTCAGCTGGTCGGCCATCAGGATCAGGAGATTGGGTGTCGGGTTAGTCATCGCCAATTCGGAGAAGAAGTCGGTTCATGCCGGGCGCGTGCACGCCGCCTCGGCAACGGTTCGTCTGCAACGACGGAGACGGCCGGCGGAAACCGCGCGGGACACGGCCATCCGTCGCTAGAATGGCCGGAAGCCCTGTGCGCGATGTCGCCGCCTTGCCGCCGCGGTGGCGCATGCTGCGCCGCCCGACTTCACTATTGACCGCCGAAACCCGCCCGGGAAGGCGTCCGGCCCTTATGGGCCCATTAGGGATGCTTATGTCGAAACCCGACCCGTTGCCGTCGATGCAGGCGCTGCGCGCGTTCGAATCGGCCGCGCGCCTCGCGAGCTTTACCGCCGCCGCGCGCGAGCTCGGCTCGACACAGCCGGCCGTCAGCCAGCAGGTCTTCCAGCTCGAGGCCGAGCTCGGCGTGCCGCTGTTCGAACGCAGCCCGCGCGGCGTCACGCTGACCGACGACGGCAAATGCCTGTACGAAGCTGTCCGGTCGAGCCTCGACACGCTGCGCACCGCGACCGCGAACCTGCGCGCGCGGCGCGAGCACGGCACGCTCACGCTCGTCACCGACTTCGGCTTCGCGACCTACTGGCTGATGCCGCGCCTGGCCGGCCTGAAGCGCGTGATGCCGAACGTCGACGTGCGGGTCGTCACGTCGCAGGATTTCGACGCGCAGCGCGACCACGCCGATATCGCGATCCTGTTCGGCGACGGCCACTGGCCGTCGTGCACCGCGGCGCGGCTGTTTCCGGAGACGGTCACGCCGGTCTGCTCGCCCGCATTCCGCGCCGCGCATCCGCAGGTCGCGCAGCCCGACGACCTGCTGGCCCTTCCGCTGCTGCACGTGCAGCCGACCCGGCCCGAGCGCTGGCTGTCGTGGCGCGGCTGGTTCGACGCGCATGGCCTCGACGCGCCGGCGGCCGCGCACGGCGTGACCTTCAACAGCTATGCGCTCGTGATCCACGCGGCGCTGATCGGCGAAGGCGTCGCGCTCGGCTGGACACCGCTCGTCGACGAACTCGTCGCGTCGGGGCAGCTCGTGAAGCTTGTCGATGCGCCGGTCGTCACGTCGCGCGGGTATTTCCTCGTCCGGCCGCCGTCGCGGCCGGAACCGAGCGCAGCGCCCGTGTTCCGCCGGTGGCTGCTCGACGCTTGTGCGGGCGGCTGAGCGGGGGCCGCTCGGACGCGTGCGCGGGCGGCTGAGCCGGGACCGCTCGGACGTGTGCGCGGGCAGGCGAGCTGGGACCGCTCCGGCCGGCAACATCGCGTGCGCGCCGTCGATGATCCGACGAAAGGCGCGTGCTCCCGCGCACACGAAGCCATGCGCCCGTTGCCGGCGCACAGCGTGGCCGAGCGCCGCCCACCCCGTCCTCCGCCCACCGGCGCACACTGACGCGCCGATACCAGCCACATGGCGGGCCGGTTCTATCCGCTCCGAATCTGGACTGATTTACTTGGGCATCGCGCGTTGTGGCGTGCGGCGAGCCGCCGTGCCCACCCTGCCCGCAAGATGCGGCAACGTGCTTACCGAGACCAGAGGAGCCCCATGAGCGACGTTCAACGCCCCGATCAATTCGTCCTGACGCTGTCGTGCCCGAGCGCGGCCGGCCAGGTCGCCGCCGTCGTCGGCTTTCTCGACCGCCACCGCTGTTACGTCGATGCGCTGAACGTGTTCGACGACGACCTCAGCGGCCGCTTCTTCGTGCGCTGCGTGTTCCATCCGACCGACGAGACGCTGCATATCGACGCGCTGCGCCGCGAATTCGCGCCGATCGCGGCCGGCTTCGACATGCAGTGTGCGATCCACGACGTCAATGCGCGGCCGAAGGTGATGATCATGGTGTCGAAGCTCGAGCACTGCCTCGCGGACCTGCTGTTCCGCTGGCGGATGGGCGAGCTGAAGATGGACATCGTCGGCATCGTGTCGAACCACCCCGATTTCGAGCCGCTCGCCGTGCAGCACGGGCTGCCGTTCCGCCATTTCCCGATCACCGCGGACACGAAGGCGCAGCAGGAAGCGCAATGGCTCGACCTGTTCGAGTCGAGCGGCGCGGAACTCGTGATCCTCGCGCGCTACATGCAGGTATTGTCCGAGGAAACGAGCGCGAAGCTCGCGAACCGCGCGATCAACATCCATCACTCGTTCCTGCCGGGCTTCAAGGGCGCGAAGCCGTATCACCAGGCGCACACGCGCGGCGTGAAGCTGATCGGCGCGACCGCGCACTTCGTCACTGACGATCTCGACGAAGGCCCGATCATCGAGCAGGTCGTCGAGCGCGTCGATCACTCGTATCGGCCGGAGCAGCTGCTCGCGGTCGGCCGCGACGTCGAATGCATCACGCTCGCGCGCGCGGTGAAGGCGTTCATCGAGCGGCGGGTGTTTCTGAACGGGGATCGGACGGTCGTGTTTCCGTAAGCGGGCACACGCAACAACGACGAAGGCCCGACCGGTGCAAGCCGGTCGGGCCTTTCTTCTGCAGCCCGCTGTCGCCAGAAGCGATGTGTGCGCCGGACCCGTGTGCGGTTTCCGTGTCCGGCGCGTGAATCGCTTCGTGCGCGTCGCGCTTACTTTACCCAGGCAAAGTAATACGACAGCCAGATCGTCAGCGCAGCCCCGACCAACGCCGCATACGGCGCCAGATTGAGCCACATGCCGCGCTTCGGCACCTCGAGCTCCATGTCGCGCTGCATCTGCGCCGGGAAGCGCCCGCGATCCTGCCAGTAATGCCGATACAGGAACACCGGCACGATCAGCAGCATCGCGATCAGCCCGTTGCGCAGCGTGCCCTCGCCCTGCAGGTTCGCGCCCGCGCCGACATACACGAGGTTCGCGTAGCCGCACAGCGAGCCCGCGACGAGCAGCCACGTCGGGCAACGGAACGGGCGATCCCAGTTGCCGCGGTCCATCCGGTGAATCCAGCCTGACTGCAAATTCAGGAATACGAACAGCATGTAGCAAACGTTCGAGATCGACAGGACCGTCATGTAGTCCGACATCATCAGCAACACGAGGTTGAAGCCGAGGTCGGTCCACATCGCGCGCGTCGGCGAGCCATGCTCGTTCACGTGCGACAGGTACTTCGGCAGCCAGCCGTCGACCGACGCCTGGTACAGCGTGCGCGACGAGCCCATCATCGACGTCATCACGATCAGCAGGATCGACAGCATCAGCATCACGACGACCGCGTTCGCGACCCACGCGCCGCCGCCGACGATCTTCGCCATCGCGGCTGCCACGCCGGTGCCGTCGCCGATCGCCGGATCGAGCATCGCCTGCGTGCCGAGCGCGCCCTGGAACGCCATCGGCACGAGCGTCATCACGACGAGGCACAACGCGCCCGACCAGAAGATCGCCTTTGCGGTGTCGCGGCGCGGATCGCGGAATTCGCGCGTATAGCAGACGGCCGTCTCGAAGCCGTACGACGCCCAGCCCGCCATGAACATCGCGCCGAGCGCCATCACGACGCCCTGCCCGTTCCACGAGCCGAACGTCGCGGTCGTCAGGTTGCCGTGCGCGTCATGCCCGAGCGGCAGCAACGGCAGCAGGTTCGACATCGGCACGTCGCCGGTGACGAACGGCACGATGCCGACGATCAGCAGCGGCGTGAGCGACGCGATGCCGAGAATCCGCTGCGTGCGCGCGGCCTTCGATGCGCCGCTGTGCTGCAGCTTGAACGTGATGAGGAGCAGGATCGTCGCGATGATGAACGTCGCGTTGATTCGCAGGGACAGACCCGGCTTGATGAAGCCGAGGTCCGCAATCTTGAGCTGCCAGTGCAGCACCGCCGCATCGGCGGGAAAGAGGCTCGTGAGCGCATAGCTCGCAGCGAGACCGCATCCGAGCGCAAGCATCGGCGACCACGCGAGCCAGTTGCACCACACGGATACCGGGGCTATCAGTTTGCTGTAACGGACCCAGCCGATCGCGCCATACACCGACGCGCCGCCCGATTTATGGGGAAACAGCCCTGAGATTTCCGCATAAGTCGCGCTTTGGATCAGCCCCATCGTGATCGCGGCGATCCAGATCGCCCACGCGGGCTGGCCGATCGTCGCGCATACGCCGCCGATCGTGAACAGCACGCCTGCCGGCACGCCGCTCGTTACCCAGAATGCGTCCTTCCAAGTGAGGCCACGATGCAGCGTGTGGCCCGTCGAATCATGTGAGATGGTTGCCTCAACATCACTGGTGCCATTCGCACGCAGTCCTGCCTGACTCATCCAAATCCTCCTGTGATGACTCCGCACAAGAGGCGCAGTGTAACAACTTTTACGCTATCTTGCACAATCATCAAAAAAATTCCGGGATATGGCGGCATCCTTGCCAAATTGGTTCGGAATCCTGCCGACCATTCCCGGACTGCTTGTTTTAGGGATTCTTGTGACGACCTACTGCACGCCGTCCGTCCACTCAGTCACGCGGTCCGCATGGGCCGCGATCCACGCGTCGGCGGCGGCTTCCGGCTTCGAGCCGTTCTGGATCGCCAGCATCACGCTGTCGATTTCACCCGGCTTCCACTGGAATTTCTTCAGGAATGCAGCCACCGGTTTCGCCTTCGTCTCGAGCGCCGGATTCGCGACGCTGTCGACGTGCTCCGCCCCGCCGAAGACCTTCTTCGGATCCTCGAGGAAGCGCAGCTTCCACTTCGCGAACATCCAGTGCGGCGCCCAGCCCGTCACGATCACGGGTTTGTTCGCATTGACCGAGCGCGCGAGTTCGGCCGTCATCGCGCTGCCCGAACTCGGCATCAGCGAGTAGCTGAGGCCGTAGTTCTTGATCGCCTCGTCGGTCTTGCGCATCACGCCGGCGCCCGCGTCGATACCGACGATGCGGCCGCCGAAGTCGTTCTTCTCCGCGTTCAGGTCGTCGATGCTCTTCGCCTTCACGTACGCGGGCACGATCAGGCCGATCTTCGCGTCGTTGAAGTTCGCGCCGAGATCGACCACCTTGGTCTTGTACTGGTCCCAGTACGAACCGTGCGTGACCGGCAGCCATGCGGACAGCGTCGCGTCGAGGTCGCCGCGCGCGACGCCCTGCCACATCACGCCGGCCGCGACCGGCACGAGCTGCACCTGATAGCCGAGCTTCTTCTCGATGATGCGCGCTGCGACGTTCGTCGTCGCGACGCTATCGTCCCAGCCTTCGACGTAGCCGATCTTCAGTGTCGGTTTCGTATCAGCGAGCGCCGATGCGCTCAATGCCACCATCGCCGACAACGCGCCGGTCCACAACAGTTTTCCGAACAGCTTCATGGTCGATCTCCAATGAATCGGGCGCGAATGCCCCCTATGCCTCTCTAGGTTCTTCAACCACAATTCCACGGTATCGTTGTTTTCCGACGCGTGTTTGTCCTGCCACGACGCCGGCAGCTACTTGTCGATCACGAGATCCGTCAGCGGCTTGCTGCAGCAAAGCAGCACCATCCCCTGGTCGATCTCGCGCTGGCGGATCCCGCCGTTGTGCTTCATTTCGACCTGACCCGACACGAGCTTCACCTTGCAGGTGCCGCACATGCCCTGCGTGCACGACGCCGGCAGCCGCACGCCCGACTGGCGCGCCGCATCGAGCACGTGCTGCGCCGATCCGCAGACGATCTCGCGGTTGCTCTTCGCGAAGCTGACCGTGAACTGCGCCGCCGCGTCACCGTCCGCGCCATCCGCGGCCGGCGCGAGATCGGCGAGCAGTTCGTCGCTCGCGGTCTGCGCGAGCGTCTCGAACGAGAAGCTTTCCTCGTGATACTGCTTGCGGTCGAACCCGGCTTCGTCGAGCAGGTCGCGCACGGCCTTCATGTACGGCGCCGGGCCGCACGTGAAGATCTCGCGCTCCATGAAGTCCGGCGCGATCAGCTTCAGCAGCGACAGCGACAGGAAACCCGTGACGCCCGGCCAGTTGGTGCGTGCGCCGACGCGCTCGACGACGAACGACGTGCGGAAGTTCGTGTGGTTCGACGCGATCAGGTCGAGTTCGCGCGCGAAGATGATGTCGTCCGGCGTGCGCGCGCTGTGCACGAACACGATGTCGCGATCCTCGGCGAGATCGTGGTGCGCGCGGCTCATCGACATCAGCGGCGTGATGCCGGAGCCGGCGGACAGGAACAGGTACTTGCGCGCCGGATGCCGCGCGCAGGTGAACTCGCCCGCCGGGCCGAGCACGCGGATCGACGCGCCCGGCTGCAGGTTGTCGTGCAGCCAGTTCGACACCTTGCCGCCCGGCACGCGCTTGACCGTGATCGAGATCGTGTGCGGACGCGCGGGCGACGACGAGATCGTGTAGCACCGGTTGATCGTCTCGCCGTCGATGTCGAGCTCGAGCGTGATGAACTGCCCCGGCTCGAACGAGAACGCGCGGCCCTGCGGCGAACGGAAGAAGAAGCTCTTCACGTCGTGCGTTTCCTGCCGCACCTGGCAGCACACCAGCGTCTCCTCGACGTCGCTCGTCCAGCGCTCGGGAAGCGCGTTCCAGAACGCCGGGCGCGTCACCCGGCTGTCGGCCGGCTCGAAATTCGCCGCATCTCGCATCATGTCAGCCTCCGCAGGGCCGCCCCAAGGGCGTAGCAGGGAATTCGCAGAGCATCGCTCTGCGCCTGCGTAGCCGGCCGGCTTTGCAAAGCCGGCCGTGGGCGGCTGACCGCCCCCTTGGGGGGCAGGGAACGGAGTGAGCGTGGGGGTCGTTTCATCAATTGCTCCGCTTGTTCGCTGCTACGCTTTACGCTATTCGCCGATCTTCTCGGCGAGCCGGCCGATGTACCAGGCCGAGAACTTTTCGACGAGACCTTCGGTGTACGGCGAATACGGGCCCGGCTCGTACGCGCTGCTGGTCGCGCCGCGCTGCGAGAACTCGACGAGCGCGCGATCCTGGTCGTTGGTCGCGTTCCACACGGCCGTGAGGTTCTTCACGTCGTAGTCGACGCCTTCCTTCGCATCCTTGTGCACGAGCCACTTGGTGCGCACGAGCGTCTTGCCGGCCGACAGCGGGATCACCGAGAACGTCACGATGTGGTCGCTCATGAAGTGGTGCCACGAGTTCGGCTGCGTCCAGAACGACAGCCCGCCGAGATCGGCCTGGCGGAATTCGCCGAGCAGCTTCTTCGACGCGACCTTCGCATCGAGCGTCTGCGATTCGCCGCTGCGGTCGAGCGGCAGGCGCTGCGTGCGGAAGCCCGTCACGTCGAGCAGCTTCTCGATCTCGACCGACGGCAAGCCCATCTCGGCCCATTCCTTCCCTCGCCGGATGCAGGTCTCCGCAAACGCGTCCATGCCCTCGGCGTTGGCATCGGAACGCTGGTAGCCGAAGCCGTATTCGTACAGCGAGATCGTCAGCTCCGGATGGTTCGCGACGCAGTGATAGCACTCGCGATTGTTCTCCATCGTCAGCTTCCAGTTGCCTTCCTCGATGATGTCGATCTGCGCGGCGATCTTCGTGTTCGGCAGGTCGTGCGGCAGCAGGTACGGCTCCATCGCCGCGCGCAGGTTGGCGAAGTCGACGGGCGGCTCGTCCGCGAGGCAAATGAAGATCAGGCCCGCGAGGTTCTCGACGTGCACCGATTTCAGGCTGTGCTTGCAGCGGTCGAACTTCTCGCCCATGTGCTCGGCGAACATCAGCTGGCCGGTCAGGTTGTAGGTCCAGCTGTGGTACGGGCACACGATGTTGCCGACCGAGCCTTTATCTTCGTTGCACAGCCGCGCGCCGCGATGGCGGCACACGTTGTGGAACGCGCGAATCTGCATGTCGTCGTCGCGCACGATCAGGATCGAGTCGTTCCCCAGTTCCACCGTCACGTAGTCGCCCGGTTCGGGAACGTCAGGTTCGACCGCCACCTGGATCCAGTGCTGGCGGAAGATCGCCTCCATGTCGAGCGCGAAGATTTCGTCGCTCGTGTAGAACGGCGCTTCCAGGCTGTAACCGTCCTGGCGCCGCTCGATCAATGCACGAATGTCTGCCGATACTTTCATCGTTTGCTCCGGATTCCTTGCATCCCAGTGTGGTTGCCGACAGGCATCAAAATCAGTAGTCGATGAGCTGATGCTCGCGCAAATACGCGAGGATCACTTGTGCTTTTTCGACCGAACTCCCTTCATTTACGACGTTGCCGCCGCGGCTTTCGGTGGTCGTCGCCGACAGCATCCGGGCATGCCCGGAGCGCTTCTCGGCGGCGGCCAGCTTCACCGGCTTGCGCTCGATCGCGCCGACCGTCCACGCGAGCGCATCGGCGTCCTGGCCCGGCGACACGCGCACCGGGCGCACCGTGCCGGCCTTCAGCCGCGCATACGCATAGCGCGGCTGCGCGTTCGCGAGCGGATGCACGGCGACGACCGCCGGCAGCGCCGCGTCGACGCGCCTGCGCAAGCCTTTCGGCAAAAATTGCCGGACCGCCGCGCGGCCCGCGTCGATCGTCACGTCGACGGCCGAGCCGACGAGCGGATAGCCGAGCGCCGCAGCGACCTGATACGGGAGCATCCCGGTGTCGTACGCGCCCTCGGCGCGCGTGCCGGTCAGCACGAGGTCGTAGCCTTCGACGCGCGCGGCGAGTGCACGCGCGGCATCGTCGCCGTCGCGGCAGGTCAGCACCTCGACCTCGCGCGCGCCGAGCGCCAGGTATTCGGCGAGCGCCGGCGTGATCGGGTCGCCCGCGTGGATCACGTCGAGCTGCGAGTGATGGCGTTCGGCCAGCGTGCGGCCGAGCTCGAGCGCGGCCGCGTCGTTGCGGCTGTAGCGCGGCACGCCGCTGACCGGATGCCGGCCGACCGACACCAGCACCGCGATGCGCTTCAACAATCGGGGGGCGTTCATGCTGCGACTCCTTCCGGTTCACGCTTGCCGACCGCAGCCGGCGACGCGCCGCGCGCGACACGCGCGGCCTGCACCTGTTCGATCAGCGCGGCGATCGTGCCCTGCGCGTCGCCGACCACCGTCAGGTTCGCGCGCTTCGCGATCGGCGCGCTGCCGTCGAGGTTCACCGCGATCACGTGGCGGCAGTCCTTGATGCCCTGCAAGTGCTGCACCGCGCCCGAAATCCCGAACGCGATGTAGACGCTCGCCTCGACCGTCTTGCCGGTCGCGCCGACCTGCTTGTCGCGCGTGAAGTGACCGTTGTCGACCGCGACACGGCTCGCGCCGATCGCCGCGCCAAACGCGCCGGCGAGCCGCTCGAACGCGCCGATGTCGGTCACGCCGTTGCCGGCCGACACGATGAAATCGGCTTCCTCGAGCGCGACCTGCGCGGCGTCGAGTTCCTCGAGGCCGAAATCGCGATACGGCGCTCCGGCGTCGCTGGCCGGGCGGATGAACTCGCCGGCCAGGCGCTCGCCCGCGCCGACGAACGGCAGCTTCGCGTCGACCGCATTCGGTGCGAGCAGGATCACGTCCGGCAGTGCGCGGGTCGCAAACGCGCGTTTCGCGTGGGCATACGCACCGACGTGCCGCGCATCGAGCTCGACCACGTGGGTCGCGACGCTCGCGCCGGCCGCCGCCGCGTAGCGCCGGCCGAGATCGCCGTCGCCGGTCGCGTTGTCGGGCACGAACACATGCTTCGGCGCGAGCGCCGCGACGCATGCCTGCAACGCTTGCAATTCGCTTTCGGGCGCGAACGCGCGGCGGTCGAAGCCCGTCAGTTCAATCAGCTTGTCGACGCCGAGCTCGGCCGCGTCGTCCTTCAGTTCGCCGAACACCAGCAGTGCGACTTCCGTCTGCGCATCAGCGAGCAGCGCAGCGGCGGCAATCGCCTGCCGCGCATGGTCGTCGAGCGAACCGCGCTCGCTGTGCGCCGCGACGAGCAGCACGTGCTTCGGGTCCTGCACCGCGCGGCGCGGCTTCGCAGCCGCACTGCCATGCGCATGCGCGGCCCAGTGCGCGGCGCTGGCATCCGCGCTGCCTTCCTCGCCGAGCGTGATGCGCTTCAGGCCTGCCGCCGTGATGATGAACGGCCGGCGCGGATCGATTCGTTTGATCGTATTCATCGATTCACTCACTCCAGCGAGGCGGCAACGAGTTCGGCCACATCGAGCACGTCGGGACGCGGGCCCACGACGCCTTCGAGCATCGCCGTGCAGTTCGGGCACCCGACCGCGACAACTTCGGCATTGACCGCGCGCGCGTCAGCGATGCGGATGTCCGGAATGCGCTGCTTGCCGGGGATGTCGGTCAGCGGCGCGCCGCCGCCACCGCCGCAGCAGCGGCCGCGCATGCCGTTGCGCTCCATCTCGACGACCTGGATGCCGATCGTCTTCAGCAGCTTGCGCGGCGATTCCGTCTCGCCGTTGTAGCGGCCGAGGTAGCACGGATCGTGATACGTGGTGCGCTTCTCGCGCAGCGCGTCGACGGCCTTCAGCGCGATCTTGCCGCTGTCGGCCAGTTCGGCCAGGTACGTCGTGTGATGCTTGACCGTCACGCGCAGGCCGAGCGCGCGGTATTCGTTGCGCAGGCTGTGCATCACGTGCGGATCGGCGGTGACGATCTGCTTGTACGACAGCGTCGACAGCGTGCCGATCAGGCGCTTCGCGAGCTGCTGGAACGTCGCCTCGTCGCCGAGACGGCGCGCGACGTCGCCCGTATCCGTTTCGCCACCGCCGAGCATCGCGTAGTCGACGCCGGCCTTGTTCAGCACCTTGACGAGCGCGCGCAGCGTGCGCTGGTAGCGCATGTCGAACGCGCCTTCGCCCGCGACGAACAGCACGTCGACCGGCCGGCCCGGCTGTGCGACCGGCGCATTCAGGTCCACCGACCAGTCGTAGCGGGCGGCCGTTTCGTAGCCGCCCATCGTGCCCGTCTCGCGCAGGTTCGCGAGCACTTCCGCGCCCTTGCCGGGCACCGTGCCGTGCACGAGCGTCCGGTTGCGGCGCATGTCGACGATCGCGTCGACGTGCTCGATCAGCATCGGGCACTCCTGCACGCAGGCGCGGCAGGTCGTGCACGACCACAGCGTCTGCTCCTCGATCAGCCCCGACACGATCGGGCCGTTCGGCTCGCCGCGATGCTGGCCGACCGCGATGCCGGGCGTCGGGCTGCCCGCGTACGCGGCGTCGCTGCCGCCCGCCATCCCGACGACGAGATCCTGGATCAGCTTCTTCGGGTTCAGCGGCTGGCCCGATGCGAACGCGGGGCACGCGGCTTCGCACTTGCCGCACTGCACGCACGCATCGAAGCTCAGCAGCTGGTTCCAGCGGAACTCGACCGGCTTCGCGACACCGTATTCCTGCTGCTCGATGTCGGGCAGCTTCAGTGCGGTCGGCGGCGTCGCCGTGCCGTTGCCGGTGAACGCTTCACGCGTCGCCGCGAAACGCTCCTGGCGCGGATGGAACGCGAGATGCAGCAGGCCCGCGATCGCATGCTTCATCGGGCCGCCCTTCGCGGCGCCGAACGTCATCGCGAACGCGCCGATGCCGATCAGCACCGCGCAGAGCACCGCGAACGCACCGGACATCGCGCCGGCCGGCACCAGCATGTACAGCACGAGGCCGAGCGCGAACGAGCCGAGCAGCCACGGCAGCGTATTCCACGGGCCGCGCGACAGCCGTGCCGGCACGTTCCTCGCGGCGCGGCGGCGCCACACGAACACCGCGCCGACCAGCATTGCGAGCGCCGCGAGGAAGATCAGCTTGTCGAGCCACGGCGAGTAGATCGCGAGGCCGTAATTGACGAACACCAGCGCGAGCGCGGCGATCGCGCCGCCCGCGGTCGCGACGTGCGTCTTCGCGATGTACGGGTCACGCGCGACCACGTGGTGCAGGTCGACGAAGTAGCGCTTCGGAATCGCGAACAGGTTCGCGACGCCGAACGCGCCGGGCGCGGTGGCCCGCCCGAGCCGCCAGTAGGACGCGCGCTTCGCGACCGCGAACGCGAGTCCGGCCACCGACAGCCACAGCAGTGCGGTAATGAGGAAGGACGGATTCATGGCGTCAGAAATCCTTCACGAGACGCAGCGAGTCGTAGATCGCGCCGTGGACGTTGTGCATCGAGATGCAGTCGCCGACACGGAACAGCAGGAAACGGCCGTTGCCGAGTTCTTCCGACAGGCACGGCTGCGGCTCGGCCGCAAACAGCGTGTGCGGATCGATCTGGCCGCGGTTCAGCGATTCCGGCTTGAGCTTCCAGTACAGCTCGTCGTTCGGCGACGAACCGTTCTCGATCACCACCTGGTCGACGGCGCGCTCTTCCAGTTCCTCCGTGTACTCGTTGCGCAGCACCGCGATCATCTTGCCGTCTTCTTCATAGACGCGATCGAGCATCGTGTTCGGCGTAGGGATCACGCCAAACGCGTACAGGCGGCGATAGAAGATCGGGAAGGTCGTGCCGCCGCAATCGTCGGCCACCTTCACGTCGGGCGTGACGACCTCGACCTTCGAGCCGCGGCTCGCCATGAAGTCGGCCACGCCCGCGCCAGCATGAGTGCTCACGCCGTCGAACAGCAGCACGTTCTGCTTCGGCTCGACCTTGCCGGTCAGGATGTCCCACGAGCTGACGGCCAGGCCCTCGGCCACGCCCCAGCCCGGCACCTGCCAGGTGAAGCTCGAGCCGCCCGTCGCGAGCACGACGATGTCCGGCTTCTCGGCCATGATCATCTTCTCGTCGGCGGCCACGCCGAGGCGGCGGTCGACGCCCAGGCGCTTGGTTTCCATGTCGAACCAGCGGATGATCCCCGACATCTGTTCGCGCTGCGGCGCCTTCGCGGCGATCATCACCTGCCCGCCCACTTCCGCGTTCTTCTCGAACAGCACGACGTCGTGGCCGCGCAGCTTCGCGACGCGTGCCGCCTCGAGGCCTGCCGGGCCGGCGCCCACCACCACCACCTTGCGCTTCGGGCCGCGCGACTTCTCGATGATGTGCGGCATCGTCGCTTCGCGCGAGGTGGCCGCGTTCTGGATGCAGAGCACGTCGAGGCCGTTGTACTGACGGTCGATGCAGTAGTTCGCACCGACACACTGCTTGATTTCATCCTCGCGGCCGTCGCGGATCTTGATCACCATGTGCGGATCGGCGATCTGCGCACGCGTCATGCCGACCAGGTCGATCATGCCGGTGGCGAGCAGGCGCTCGGCCTGGCCCGCATCGCGGATGCTCTGCGCGTGCATCACGGGAATCTTCACCACCGACTTGATGCCGGCCGCGAGGTGCACGAACGGCTCCGGCGGCAGCGCCATCGGCGGCATGCAGTTCGCGATCGTGTTGTGCGTATCCCCGCCGGAACCGACCACGCTCAGGTAGTCGATCAGGCCCGTCTCCGACATCGCCTGCGCGATTTCCTTCAGCGCCTCGTGATCGAGGCCGTCCTCGTGGAATTCGTCGCCGCACATGCGCAGGCCGACGCAGAAATCCTTGCCGACCGCCTCGCGCACCGCGGTCAGCACTTCGATACCGAAGCGCAGGCGGTTCTCGAGGCTGCCGCCCCATTCGTCGGTGCGATGGTTCGAACGCTTGCTCCAGAACTGGTCGATCAGGTGCTGGTGGGCCGCCGAGATTTCGATGCCGTCCATGCCGGCGGCCTTCACGCGCTTCGCGGCCGCCGCAAAATCGCCGATGATCCGGCGGATTTCCTCGATCTCGATGATCTTCGCGTTGCCGCGGTGCACCGGTTCGCGCACGCCCGACGGCGACATCAGGTGCGGCCAGTGCTCGCCGTGGAACGACGAACGCCGGCCCATGTGCGTCGCCTGGATCATGATCTTCGCGCCGTGCTTGTGCATCGTGTCGGCCAGGCGCGTGAGCGGATCGATGATCTTGTCGTTCGACAGGTTTACCGATTTCCACCAGCCCTGCGGACTATCGATCGACACGGGGCTCGAGCCGCCGCAGATCGCGAGGCCGACGCCACCCTTCGCCTTCTCTTCGTAATAGCGGATGTAGCGGTCGCCCGGCAGGCCGCCCGGCTCGGCATACACCTCCGCGTGCGCGGTGCTGACGATCCGGTTGCGCAGCGTCAGCTGGTTCAGCTGCATGGGTTTGAACAGGTGGGGATAACGCATCGCAGGCGACCTCTGGCGTTCGTGTGTCTCGTGTTGCGGGTGTTGTTCTGTATCAGTGCATCAGTGCGCGATCGGCGACACTTCGAAGACGCAGTGGTCGTGGCCCTCGGCCGCGCACTGCACTTCCTTCGATTGCGAGCGCGGCGCGCTCTTACCTTCCGGCGTCGTGTCGTTCACCCAGTCCATCGCGCCGGCGAACCAGCCGGCAAACATGTAGCAGAGCTTGCCTTCCTTGCCGGGCTGCTGGAGTACGAACGACGAGTGGCGCAGCTCGATCTTCGCGCGCGCAGTCGCCTGGTCGGCCTCGACGATCGAGAACAGGCCCCAGCCGCGCTGCGACAGGCGCTTCAGGTAGTGCTCGAACACGGCCATGCCGGTCAGGCCGTGCTGCTTCGCTTCCTTGTCGCACCAGTGATACGCGGACTTGTAGCCGGCCTTGTAGAGGATCTCGGCATACGCTTCGACGCCGAGCGCTTCCTCGACGGCGACATGGTTGTTCGTGAAGAAGTGGCGCGGCACGTACAGCATCGGCAGCGCGTCGGTAGTCCAGACGCCGGTATCGGGATCGACGTTGATCGGCAGTTGCGGTTGCATCGTGGTGACTCCGTGAGGAAAAAAGGCCGCGCGCCGCCGGTTCGCAGGCGCGGCATCGTCCGCGCGCCCACGCGGCTTGCGCGGGCACGTCCCGATTTCTTGTGACGTGTGAATCCTTGGCGTTAAGGGCTGCCGCTTATGCGCCCCAGACGTCCTTGAAGACGCGCACCCAGTTCTCGCCCATGATCTTGCGGATCCGCGACTCCTTCCAGCCGGCGCGTTCCATCGCCGCGGTCAGGTTCGGGAATTCGCCGATCGTGCGGATGCCGTCCGGGTTGATCACCTTGCCGAAGTTCGTCAGCTGGCGATAGCGGCCCTTGTCGTGCGTGAGCATGTCGAAGAATTCCTTCGCGTAATCCTGCGTGAAGTCCGTGCCGATGCCGACCGCGTCTTCGCCGATCAGGTTCACGACGTAATCGATCGCCTCGATGTAGTCGTCGATCGTCGCTTCGATCCCGCGCTTCAGGAACGGCGCGAACATCGTCACGCCGACGAAGCCGCCTGCATCGGCGATTTCCTTCAGTTGCGCGTCGCTCTTGTTGCGCGGATGCTCCTTCAGGCCGGACGGCAGGCAGTGCGAGTAGCACACCGGCTTCTTCGAGAACGCGATCGCTTCCGACGACGTATTGCCGCCCACATGCGACAGGTCGACCATGATCCCGACGCGGTTCATCTCGGTGATCACTTCGCGGCCGAAGTCCGACAGCCCGCCGTCGCGCTCGTAGCAGCCGGTGCCGACGAGGTTTTGCGTGTTGTAGCAGAGCTGCACGACGCGCACGCCCATGTCGGCGAACGCCTCGATGTAGCCGATGTTGTCCTCGAACGCATGCGCGTTCTGGAAGCCGAGGATCACGCCGGTCTTGTCTTCCTTCTTCGCGCGGAAGATGTCGTCCGTCGTGCGCACCAGCGTCAGCAGCTCGCTGTTGTCGCGGATCTTCTTCTTCATCACGCCGATGTTGTCGACGGTCTTCGTGAAGTTCTCCCACACCGACACCGTGCAGTTCGCGGCGGTGATGCCGCCCTTGCGCATGTCTTCGAACACCGGCTTCTCGAACTTCGAGATGTTCAGCCCGTCGATAATGATGCTGTCTTGATGCAACGTGCTCATATCTGCCTCTCGTTCCAGTCTTGTCGGTGTCGATCAGTAAATCGGGAAGCGCTCGCAGAGCGCGAAGATTTCGCGGCGCACGCGCTGCTCGGTCGCATGGTCGCCTTCCGGGTTCGCGCGCAGCGCGTCGAACACCTCGAGGATCAGGCGGCCGATCTCGCGGAATTCCGCGACGCCGAAGCCGCGCGTCGTGCCGGCCGGCGTACCGAGGCGGATGCCCGACGTGACGGTCGGCTTCTCGGTGTCGAACGGAATGCCGTTCTTGTTGCAGGTGATGCCCGCACGCTCGAGCGCCTGCTCGACCGGCGCGCCCTTCAGGCCCTTCGGCCGCAGGTCGACGAGCAGCAGGTGGTTGTCGGTGCCGCCCGTGACAAGATCGACGCCGCCGGCCTTCAGCACTTCGCCGAGCGCCTGCGCGTTCGCGAGCACGTTGTCGATGTAGGTCTTGAAGTCCGCATGCAGCACTTCGCCGAACGCGACCGCCTTGCCGGCGATCACGTGCATCAGCGGACCGCCCTGCAGGCCCGGGAACACGGCCGAGTTGATCTTCTTCGCGATCTCCTCGTCGTTGGTCAGCACGAAGCCGCCGCGCGGGCCGCGCAGCGTCTTGTGCGTGGTCGACGTGACGACGTGCGCGTGCTCGACCGGGTTCGCGTGGCGGCCCGCGGCGATCACGCCCGCGATGTGCGCCATGTCGACCATCAGCTTCGCGCCGACGCTGTCGGCGATCGCGCGGAAGCGCGCGAAGTCGAGCTGGCGCGGGTACGCCGAGAAGCCGGCGATGATCAGGTTCGGCTTGTGCTGCTGCGCGAGTTCCTCGACCTGATCGTAGTCGATCAGCATCGTGTCGCGGTTCACGCCGTACTGCACCGCGTTGAACCACTTGCCCGACAGCGCCGGCTTCGCGCCGTGCGTCAGGTGGCCGCCCGCGTCGAGCGACATGCCGAGCACCGTGTCGCCCGGCTTCGCGAGCGCGAGCATCACCGAGCCATTCGCCTGCGCGCCCGAGTGCGGCTGCACGTTCGCGTAGCCGGCGTTGAAGATCTGCTTCACGCGGTCGATCGCGAGCGCCTCGACTTCATCCGCGAATTCGCAGCCGCCGTAATAGCGCTTGCCCGGATACCCTTCCGCGTACTTGTTGGTCAGCACCGAGCCCTGCGCTTCGAGCACCGCGCGCGACACGATGTTTTCCGACGCGATCAGTTCGACCTGCGACTGCTGCCGCTCGAGTTCCTTCAGGATGGCGCTGCGGACCGGCGCGTCGCGCTCGGCAAGGGGCTGCGAGAAGAAAGGCTGGGAGTTCGACATAGAGCATCCGTGACGAAGAATAAGGGGCGGCAATCAATGCTTGAGGCCCGCCACGACTGGGTTTCCGGCATGTCCAGCACATGGCTGCCGACGGCTCTATTCTTGTCGTTCGGATTTTCGGTCGATTGATGAATTTAGACGCGTTCTTTGCCTTTTCCGCCATGCGCGTCCGTTTTATACAAGTGACCGGTCGTGCTTTTTCGGATGACCAAGGAAACGCGCGGCGCGTGTTCACCTATGAACAGGCACTCCGGCGGTGCCGCCGCCGCCCGGCGGGGGTGCAGCCCGTCACGGATACGGTGCAGTGCAGCATCGCTTTTGAGCCTGATCAACGAATGCATCTAGGGTTTAGCCGTATGGCACGCTTGTTGCGCTCGCTCCCACAATACCGCAGCCCGATCCGTGCCTCGGGCCAATAGCTATTAGTAGAGATTCAAGGAACGCTCCCCATGTCGCCCGACCGCACAGCGTCGCTGTCCCACTTCGCGTTCATGCCGTTGCCCAACTTCACGATGATCGCGTTCACGAATGCGATCGAAGTGCTTCGGATGGCGAACTACCTGAGCGGCCAGCCGCTCTACCGCTGGTCGGTGATCAGCCCGGACGGCGGCCCGGTCACGGCGAGCAACGGTCTGACGGTCGACACGGGCCCGGCCGAATGCGCGGGGCAGCCGGACATCGTGTTCGTGTGCGGCGGCGTCGACGTGCAGCGCGCGACGACGGCCGAACACCTGTCGACGCTGCGCCGCTTCGCGCGCGGGGGCATCCCGCTCGGCAGCCTGTGCACGGGCACCTACGCGCTCGCGAAATCGGGCCTGCTCGCAGGCTATGCATGCGCGATCCACTGGGAGAACATGTCCGCGCTGAAGGAAGAGTTTCCCGACACGCGCTTCCTGAAGGAACTGTTCGTGATCGATCGCGACCGCATCACGTGCACGGGCGGTGTCGCGCCGCTCGACATGATGCTGAACCTGATCGCCGCGCGCGTCGGCACCGCGCGCGTCACGCAGATCGCCGAGCAATTCATCGTCGAACACGTGCGCGACACGAGCGCGCAGCAGCGGATGCCGCTCGTCGCGCGGCTCGGTTCCGCGAACAAGTCGCTGTTCGAAGTGATCTCGCTGATGGAGAACAACATCGAGGAGCCGCTGTCGCGCGAGGAGCTTGCGCGGCTTGCGAACATGTCGCAGCGGCAACTGCAGCGGCTGTTCCGCGAGCATCTCGGGATGACGCCGACGCACTACTACCTGACGCTGCGCCTGCGCCGCGCGCGCGAGCTGCTGCTGCAGACCGACATGTCGATCATGCACATCACGATGGCGTGCGGGTTCCAGTCCGCGTGCCACTTCAGCAAGAGCTATCGCGATGCGTTCGGCGTCGCGCCGACGCGCGAGCGCCGCAAGCAGGTCGCGCCGCTGGCGCAAGGGCCGGGCGGCGGAGCGTTTCCGACGCATGCGATGATGCATGCGTGACATGTAGCGGCCGGACCGGCCGTTGCGTCGATCGAACGCCACGTGCGGCACGGCAATCGTCCGTGCCGTTTTTGTTTGTGTGTCTTTGCCTGCGATATCGGATGGCCGTCAGGTGCGTCATCGCACGCATTGCAAGCGTGCATCACCTGCGCCGTGACCAGTTGAGCGGGTCGATTCGGGTTGCGTACCCTCCAACACAAACGGGCGGCCCGTCGCCGGACCGCCCGCTCGTTCCCCCCACTACCCGTGCATCACGCCGCCAGCATCCCGTGCGGATCGATGACGAATTTGCGCGGCGCGCCGCCGTCGAACTTCTTGTAGCCTTCCGGCGCCTGATCGAGCGAGATCACCGTCACATTGACGATATCTGCAATCGGCAGGCGACCGTGCAGGATCGCCTGCATCAGGTTGCGGTTGTACTTCAGCACCGGCGTCTGGCCCGTGAAGAACGAATGCGACTTCGCCCAGCCGAGGCCGAAGCGGATGCTCAGGCTGCCGTGCTGCGCGGCCTTGTCTTTCGCACCCGGATCGTCCGTCACGTACAGGCCCGGAATGCCGATCGCCCCCGCCGGCCGCGTGATTTCCATCAGCGAGTTCAGCACCGTCGCGGGCGCCTCTTCGGAGTGGCCCGACGAGCCGTGGCCGTGCGCTTCGAAGCCGACGCAGTCGACCGCGCAGTCGATCTCCGGCGTGCCGAGGATCTCGGCAATCTGCTCGCCGAGCGTCGCGTCCTTCGACAGGTCGACCGTCTCGAAGCCCATCGCCTTCGCGTGCGCGAGACGCTCCGCATTCATGTCGCCGACGATCGTGACCGCCGCGCCGAGCAGGCGCGCGGATGCGGCCGCCGCCATCCCGACCGGGCCAGCGCCCGCGATGTACACCGTCGAGCCGGGCTTCACGCCCGCGCTGACCGCGCCGTGATAGCCGGTCGGCAGGATGTCGGACAAGCACGTCAGATCGCGGATCTTCGCGAGCGCCTGGTCACGGTCGGGGAACTTCAGCAGGTTGAAATCCGCGTACGGCACCAGTACGTACTCGGCCTGCCCGCCGATCCAGCCGCCCATGTCGACATAGCCGTACGCGCCACCTGCGCGCGACGGGTTCACGTTCAGGCACACGCCCGTCTGCTGCTCCTTGCACATCGGGCAGCGGCCGCACGCGACGTTGAACGGCACCGACACGACATCGCCGATCTTCAGCGTCTCGACATCGCGGCCGACCTCGATCACCTCGCCGGTGATCTCGTGACCGAGCACCAGACCGACGGGCGCCGTCGTGCGACCGCGCACCATGTGCTGGTCGGAGCCGCAGATGTTCGTGCTGACGACCTTCAGGATCACGCCGTGGCCGATCGCGCGGCCGCTCGGATCGACCATCTTCGGATAGTCGATCTTCTGCACCTCGACCTGGCCCGGCCCAAGATATACGACACCTCGATTGCTGCTCATCGTATTGTCTCCATGTCTCGTTGGATTGCACCGCCGGCCGCCGGCGGACGCGGCGCGCAAGCAGCATGCCGTTCGAGAGTAGTCCGGGACGCGGGGGGGCCGATGTCTCAAACACGACATGCGTTTGAATCGTGCCGACATCGGCGGCCGGAAGACATGAAACGGGCATTGCGCCCGCTTCGTTCGTGCAGCGAGCGCGCGCCGTTTCGGCCCGCAGACGATCACTCGCCCTGGTTCTCGCGGATGACGGCCGCAGCCGCCGCGTCCGCGTCGCTCGCGATACCGTCATGCACGTGCGTGCTCTGCGCCGGCGCCGGCGTCGGCGCCTCGCTGTCCAGCACATGCCCGCCGCGGTCATGCGTATCGACCGTCACCCGCATCGACAGCCCGACGCGCAGCGGATGCGCAGCGAGGTCGTCCGGCTCGATCGAGATCACGACGGGCACGCGCTGCACGACCTTGATCCAGTTGCCGGCCGCGTTCTGCGACGGCAGCATCGAGAATGCACTGCCGGTCCCAGCCGAAAAGCCCTGCACGTGGCCGCGATAAGCGACGCGCGAGCCGTAGAGGTCCGACACGATCTCGACCGGCTGCCCGACGCGCATGTGCCGAATCTGCCCTTCCTTGAAGTTCGCTTCGACCCACAGCCGCTTCAGCTGCACGATCGACATCAGCGGCACGCCGGGCCCGACCTGCTGCCCGACCTGCACCGCGCGCTGGCCGACGGTGCCGTCGACCGGCGCGACGATCGTCGTGCGCTTCAGGTTGCGGTACGCGAGCTTGAACTGCGCGGCGGCCTGCACGACGGCCGGGTTCTCGTCGACCGGCAGCTTGCTGCCGAGCGCGCGCGCCGCGTCGAGCTGTGCTTGCGCCGCCGCGAGATTCGCCTGCGCGCCGGCCGCTGCCGCACGCGCGCGCGCCAGCTCCTCGGGCGCGACGATCTCGACCGATGCGCCCTCGCGCGCCGCGAGCGCACGCTGCGCGAGCGACAGGTCGGCCCGCCGCGCATTCACGGCCTCGACGTACATCGTGGTCGAGATCTTCGCGTTCGCGACCTGCCGCACCGCCTGCGCGAGCTGCGCCTTCGCCTGCGCGAACGCGACGGAGGCTTCCGCGTCGTCGAGCCGCACGAGCGTCTGCCCCGCGCGCACCGGGTTCGTGTCGCCGACCAGCACGTCGGTGACGGTGCCCGGAACCTGCGCGGCCACCTGCACGATGCTGCCGGCGACGTACGCGTCGTCGGTGTCCTCGTAGTAGCGGTCACTGAGCAGCCAGAACCCGAGCCACACGAGCGCGGCCAGCAGCACGGCCGCGAAGAAGACCAGGAAGCGCGTGCGGCGCGTTGCGCGGCGCGCGTCGAGCGCGCCGGGCGTGGATTCGGCCTGCTGCAATGCAGGCTTTGGAGCGGTGTGGAGGTTGTCGTGGTGCATTCAGTTGCTTTGCGTGACGATCAGACGGTCGTGCTGGAACTGCGGTATCGCCGGGATGTCGGCGACGCGCGGAGCGCCGGGGGGTGTCGACGGCGCGCGCGTCGTCGCGTGCGCGGCCGTTGCAGCGCTGCGTTTCGCCCGTGCTCCCGGCGTCGCGCGCGTCGCCAAAGCGGATGCCGATGCGGACGTCGATCCGGCATCGAACCCGCCGCCGAGCGCGCCGATCAACCCGACACGCAGCGCGCGCTGCCGGCCGAGCAGGTCGATCAGTTGCGCGCGCTCGTCGATCAGCGTCAGCTCCGCGACATCGACATCCTTCTGCATCAGCACCCCGCGCCGGTGCCGGTCGGCCGCGATCTGCACGATCGTCTGCGCGGCATTCGCGGCGTCCTGCTGCTGCGCGACGAGCGTCTGCGCAGTCTGCAGCGACGTGACGAGCTGCGCGACCTGCCCGAGCGCATCGTCGACGGTCTTGTTGTACAGCCCGATCGCAACGTCCGCCTGCGCGACGTCCGCACCGAGCTTCGCCTTCAGCCGCCCGCGATCGAAGATCGGCAGCGAGATCGCGGGACCGACCGAGCCGGCCAGCGCGTCGCGCGAGAACAGCGACGCGGGCGTCAGCGCGAACACGCCGCCGAGCGCGACGAGGTTCACGTCCGGATAGAACTGCGCGCGCGTCGCGTCGGCATTCGCATACGCGGCCTCGACGCGCAGCCGCGCGGCGACGATGTCGGGCCGGCGGCCAAGCAGGTCGGCCGGCAGCCGCGCGGGCAATGCTGCATCGCCGATCTTGCCGACGCGCGGACGCTGCAGCGCGAGGCCGCGTTCGGGACCGCGCCCCGACAGCACGCCGAGCTGCAGTTGCGCGAGCTTGATCTGCTCGTCGCTCAGCGCGATCTGCTCGAGCAGCCGGCTGCGCTTGATCGACGCGTCGCTCGCGTCGTACGCGTTGTCGAGGCCGCGCGCGGTGCGCTCGCGCAGCACGGTCGTGATCCGCTGGCTGATCTTCAGCTTCTGCTGCAGCAGGTCGCGCGCCGCGTACGCCTGGTCGAGCTGGCAATAGACGGTGACGATCGCGACCGACAGCGTGAGCCGCACCTGGTCGGCCTCGACGCCAGCCGCGTCGCGCAGCGACAGCAGGCTCTTCGTCGCGGCCTTGTTCTTGCCCCACAGGTCGAGCTGGTAGTTCAGCCCGACGAACAGTGACGACGGCGACACGACCGGATCGCCGAAGATCTGCACCGGCACCCGGTAGCCGCCGACCGATACGTCGGCGATGTCGCCCGGCCTCGGCATGCGTGCGCGGCTGACCGTCGCGCCGGCCGTGCCGGTCAGCCCGGTCAGCGCGTCGAACTGCTGGAGCTGCGCCTGCGCGATCCGCAGCCGCGCCTGCGCGACCTGCAGGTCCGGATTGTTCTTCAGCGCGTCCGCGATCAGTTGATCGAGCTGCGGGTCCTGGAACTGCCTGACCCAGTCCGGCGCGGGCCACGCGCCGTTCGCGCCCTGCCCTGCCGTCTGCGCGAGCGCATCGTCGGCCGGCGCGCGCAGCGACAGCGACGGCAGGAACCCCGACGGCACGCAACCGCCGAGCGCCAGCATCGCGGCCAGCGCGGCGACTTTCACACCGTGCGCCGATCCGATTGCCCGATCGATCACCCGATGCGTCTTCAACATCAGGGCCTTCAACATTGGGGTCGTCAACATCGAACGTCGCATCGCCGCCCTCACCCTTGCCGCACGCGTTGCATCCGCGCGGCCAGCCGCGGTCGCGCGCTTTCGAGCGGGCCGAGGCGGCCGAACAGCCCGTCGGCGATGCCGAGCAGGATGCCGTTGAGCTTCGCGCGCTTGTCCCGCTCGACGAGCGCGATCTGCACGATCTGCCACAGCGTCAGCAGGTTCGGCACGATCGCGACCGGAAAGCGCAGCCCGTACTGGATCCCGAGCTGCACCGCATTGCGCGCGCTGTAATAGCGCCGTTGCCACGGATGATTCATCGACGTCATTTCGAATGGGCCGAACGCATGGCGTTGCTTCACGCCGATCCGGTGCGGCAGCACCAGCGACGGCACGACATAGAGCGGCACGTTGCGCGCGAGCGCGCGGAAGCTGTATTCGGTGTCGACGTGATCGATGAACAGCGTCTCGTCGAACGGGCCGAGCGTGTCGTACGCGTCGCGCGACACGACGCAGCCCGACGAGATCAGGAACGCGCAGCGCTGCATCGCGGCGCCCGGCTCGATCGGCAGCCGGCGCAGCGTGATGCCGTTGGTCGACAGTTCCGGCAGGAAGCTGCGCGCGTTCTCGTCGAAGATGCGCGGCCCCGCGAGGAACGCGCGCGGCGCGAGACCGGCGCAGACGTCGCGCATCGTCGGAAAGAACGCGGCCGGCACCGCCGAATCCTGGTCGAACAGCGCGACCGCATCGATGCGCTCGCGAAACAGTGCCGCGAGCCCCGCGTTGTACGCGCCCGCGATGCCGCCGCGATTGCCGTGCTGCAGCAGCGCGATGCCGTCGTGCGCGCACGCGTCGCGCGCGCGCGGGTCCGGCTGCGGCGTGTTGTCGACGACGAGCAGCGCGTCGCATGCATGCCGCAACGCGCCGAGCGCCGCGAGCTGCGCGTCGGTCGGGTGGTAGAGAATCACGAGCGCGCCAAGTGCCGCCATGTCGCCTCCAGAAGGCCGGTTCCTAATGTCCGAAGGACGCCGCGGCGCCCCGCTTCGGCCGCGTCAGCCACATCATCGCGGCGAGCACCAGACACGTGATGCTCGCCATCCAGAACATGTCGCCGGTGGCCATCATGTACGCCTGCTGCATCACGATCTGGTGCAGCGTCGTCAGTTCGCGCGTGCCGCCGATGCCCATCGCGTCGAGCGTATGCACGAAGCGCTGCGTGTTCGCCGACGCGTGCGTGACCGCTTGCGACACGACGTCGTAGTGAAAGGTCGCGCGGTTGTCCCACAGCGTCACGCTCATCGCGGTGCCGAACGCGGCCGACAGCGTGCGCAGGAAATTCGACAGGCTCGATGCGGCGGCGAGCTTGTCGTCGGGAATGCGCGACAGCGTCGCCGCGGTCAGCGGAATGAAGAAGCACGGCAGCCCGACCCCCTGGATCAGTCCCGGCGTGACGATCTGCGCGAACGTCATCTTCAGCGTGAAGTGCGCGTCCCACGCGAGCACGCCGGCGAACACGAGAAAGCCGAACGTCGCGAGCACGCGCGCATCGAAGCGGTGCGCATGCAGCCCGACGAGGATCGAGAACACGAGCGCGAGGATGCCGAGCGGCGCGGTCGCAAGCCCCGCGTGGAACGCGTTGTAGCCCATCACGGCCTGCAGCCACAGCGGGAACACGACGCCGACCACCGAGAAGCTCATCATCCCGAGCGAGATGATCAGCACGCAGAACGAGAACGTGCGGTCGCGAAACAGGCTCAGCTCGACGACCGGATGCGCTTCGCCCGCTTCCCAGATCAGCAGCGACACGATCGCGAGCCCCGCGACGACCGCGAGCGTGACGATCAGCGGCGAGCCGAACCAGCCTTCGTCGTGGCCGAGGTCGAGCATCGCCTGCAGCGCGCCGACGCCGATCACGAGCAGCACGATGCCCGGCACGTCGATCGGGCCGGCCGCGCCGCGCTGCGCGTCGGGCCGCAGCATCGCGGTGCAGACCGCGAACGAGAAGATGCCGATCGGCAGGTTGATCAGAAAGATCCACGGCCACGAGAAGCTGTCGATGATCCAGCCGCCGACCACCGGCCCGAAGATCGGCGCGAGCAGCACCGTCATCGCCCACAGCGCGAGCGCGACCGTGCGCTTCTCCGGCGGGAACGTGCGCAGCAGGATCGTCTGCGACAGCGGCACCATCGGCCCGGAGAACAGGCCCTGCAGCGCGCGGCACACGACCAGCACGTGCAGGTCGCGCGCGAGCCCGCACAGCAGCGACGTCAGCGTGAACAGCAGCACCGCGCCGACGAACAGCCGCAGCTCGCCGACGCGGCGCGCGAGCCAGCCGGTCAGCGGCACGGCGATCGCGGCCGCGACCGAGTACGAGCTGATCACCCACGTGCCCTGGCTGTTCGATACGCCGAGGCTGCCGGAGATCGCCGGCACGGCGACGTTCGTCACCGTCGAGTCGAGCACCTCGATGAAGGTCGCGAGCGACAACGCGAACGTCAGCAGCGCGAGCCGCGCGCCGCGCACGGGCCGCGCGGCCGCGTCGGCGGCGGGCGGCTGCGCCTGCGTCTGTCCCTGTTCCGCGCGGCCGTCGCGGTCCCGAGCGACGGTGCTCATGCGCTCGCCGCAGCGACGGCGGTACGCGCGCCCGGCGGCGCGGTACGCCCCGATGCCGGCACGAACCGCTCGATGAAATCCGCCGCGCGTTCGCAGCCGTCCGGCGCGGCGGCGATCAACGCCCGCGCGCGCTTCGCAAACACGGCGAACGTCGGGTCGTCGAGCACGTGCTTCAGCGCCGCGCCGAGCCGCGCGCCGTCGACCGGACCGTCCGCCGGACTGTCGATACGCACGCCGCAGCCGCTCGCGACGACGCGCTGCGCATTGTCGAACTGGTCGTGCGCGAACGGTGTCACGACTTGCGGAATGCCGGCCTCGCACGCGAGCGCCGCGGTGCCGATGCCGCCGTGATGCACGAGCGCGCGGCAACGCGGCAACAGCGTGCGCATCGGCACGAAGCGGCGCACGAGCAGGCGGCCGGGGTCAACCGGCGCGTCGCCCGGCGTCAGCAGGATGCCGCGCACGCCGGTCGCGCGCAGCGCTTTCGCGACCGCACGCGCATACGCCGCATGATCGACGAGCGTCGAGCCGGCCGTGAACACGACCGGCGGCTCGCCCGTCGCCAGGAACGCGTCGAGGACCGCGTCGTCCGCGCGCTCGCCGACATCATTGAACAGCGGAAAACCGCTTTGCAGGTGCTGCGCGGGCCAGTCCGGCTGCGGCGCCGCGAACCAGTCGGGAAACAGGCACAGCACGCCGCCGGTCGAATGCAGCCAGCGGCCGAGCACGCGCCGCGCGGGCGGCAGCCCGAGATCCGCGCGCACCGCGTTCAGCGCGGGCCCGCACACGCGGTCGAGCACGTGGCGCTCGATCAGCGTCATCAGCGCCGACTTGACCGGCAGCGGCCAGCGCGCGGGAATCGTCAGCCGCTTGTGCGTCGGCGGCGCATGCGCGGACAGCAGCGTCGACGGCGACACCTGCACCGACACGTACGGCGTGCCGTGCAGTTCCTGCATGAAGCGCGCGGAGAACGCCCACAGCGTGCCGACCAGCACCGTATCGCGGTCGGTCAGCGCCCGCAGCATGTCGTAATGCGGCCGCAGCACGGGCGCGATCACCTGCCACAGCGTGCGGAACGACGTGCGCGGATGCCACAGCGCAGGATCCGCCATCGCCGCGTCGTATTCGGCGGCGGTGCCGACCGGCACGAACGCGAAGCCGCAGCGGCGCACGGCCGCCTCGAACGGCGGATGCGTGCAGAACACGACCTGATGGCCACGCGCGGCGAGCGCGCGCGCGACGCCGAGCAGCGGATGCACGTCGCCGGCCGATCCGATCGCGGTCACGATCACCTTCGCCATCGCGCGCCTCGCGGGGTCAGTAGAAGCCGGGGATCAGCGCCGCGACCTCGCGGCGGTACTGCGCATACGCCGGACCGAAATAGCCGGTCAGCCAGCTCTCCTCGATGCGCACCTTGTACGCGAGCGACGCGAACACGAGCAGCACGCCGATCACGCCGCGCCATTCGCCGCCGATCAGCGCGGCGCCGACGAGCGCGAGCAGGCAGCCCGTGTAGATCGGATGCCGCACGAGCGCATACGGACCGCTGCGGACGAGTTCGTGGTCTTCCTTCAGCGTGACCGACACGCTCCAGTTCGTGCCGAGATGCAGCCGCGCCCATACCGAGAACAGCAGTCCCGCGACCAGCACCGCGAGCCCGCACTGCGCCTGCAGGCCGAACCGGTGCCACGCGGGCGTGAGCGCCTGCCACGCCGGATCGGGCAGGATGATCAGCGCGCCGCCGACGATCAGCGGAATCGACTGCAGCGTACGCGACAGCGACGCCTCCTTGCGCACGGTCGCCTTCGCGCGATGCGACGTGGCGATCCAGTACGCGAGCCACGCGGCCCACGGAACGACGATGGCGATGCTCTGAACGATATTCACGGCTGGCCTGCCTCGAGTGGAGTGGAAATCGGTTGCGCGGCGCGGCGGCCGCGCGGCGTCACGACGACAGCGCGGGAATCGGCGTGGCGATCGGTGCGGGAATCGGCGCAGACATGCATGCCGGCGCGATGCCGAGCGGCGCGCCGGCGGCGACCGGCACGGGATCGCAGAAGAAGCCGAGCAGTTCCGCCCGCGTGCAGTCGCGCTGCGCGCGGCCTTCGATGTCGAGGAAATGCCCGGCCGCGGGAATCGTCGCGAACTGCGCGCGCGGCACGTGCGCGGCGAGCTTGCGCACGTCGGCCGGCGTCGTGTATTCGTCAAGCGCGCCGTTGATGAACTTGAGCTCGCAGCGGATGTTCGAGAACTCGCTCAGGTAGCGTTCGGGCTGCAGCGACAGGATCTGGTCGACGTGGAAGGCGACCTGGTCCTGCTCGTCGCGCGGCAGCCGCGTCAGGTAGCGGTAGTTGTACAGCTTCATGATGCGCGGCAGGTAGCGGCCGACCGTGTCGTTCAGCAACTGCGCGGCTTTCAGGTTCTCGCCCGCGGCGATGTGGTCGCGTGCGCGGGTCACGTAGTCGACCATCGCGTCGTTGAGGAACGGCGAGAACGAGCAGATCGCCGCGCGCCGCACGCTCGGGCAGCCGCGCGCGAGCGCGAACAGCGACGCGACGCCGCCCCACGACACCGATACGAGATAGTCGGGTTCGAACCGCTCGACGACATGCTGCAGGATCGCGACCTCGTCGTCCTTCGTCAGGACTGCGCAGCGCGGGTTGTGCTGGCGCGACTGCCCGGCGTACGGCAGGTCGAAGCAGATCGTGTTCAGGCGTTCGCCGAGATACTGGACGGTCTGCCCGAACGACGCCGTCGTCGCGAGCGCGCCGTTGACGAGCACCGCCGTGTCGAACGCCGGGTCGAACACGTTCCGTTCGACGTAAACCTTCAGACCATTCGGCAGCGGGACCACGTGTTTTTCGGTCGGCATGTCGTTCTCCCGGTGGATGCGGCGTTTCGGCGTCGGCGCGTGCCGTGCCGCGCCATCGTGCGCCGCGCGCGCAACGGCAACGCGCCGGCCGGAGGCGCAACCCCGGTCGCGCCCGCAGCCGACGCACATTCAGCGGCGTCGATTCTTTCCTCGTAGTGCGGCGCAATACTAATACGGCATATATTAATCACTCAAGTCAGTCCAACTACCCCCTCTACTCGAGTTGGAAATACGTCATATTCAAATTTTTTCAGTGATTTTTATGGTAGACAAATCCGCATGCGACGCTGCAGCAATCGTTTGTGCCAGCGTTGCATCCGGTGAATCAATCCACGATGTTTTCGTTATTAATCAATGATTTGATGCATTTTAATCGCACCGATTGCTCGCACTTTTCACATCATTTCAGCGACTCGAACAATCGATCCTTTTTCGCACCGCAGCGAAAATCAAACATCTCCACATTCTTTCATGCGGAAAGAAATTGAAAATCCCCAATCATTTGTTGATCACGCGAATCATCGCTGAATCCGTTTTAAACAAACTCCAATTTATTTAACCTTCTTACGATCGCGTTTCCGCACTCGCACATGACGCGATCCGCGCGCTTCCCACCCGTGCAATCTCCGTTTCCACCGTCCGACCCCGCTTTTTTCTTGATTGAACGGTCAATAAAAAACCGCTAAGCTCTCGACTTCCATCCATCAGCCGTTCGTGCGAAGGGAGTCGCGATGCCGAAAGTCGGAATGCGGGAAGTCCGCCGTGCGCAGCTGATCGACGCGACGCTGCGCTCGATCGACGAAGCCGGGTTGCCCGGCACGACGCTCGCGTCGGTAGCGCAGCGCGCGAACATCTCGACGGGCATCGTCAGCCACTACTTCGGCGACAAGGACGGCCTGCTCGAAGCGACGATGCGGCACGTGCTGCGCGATCTGTGGTCGGCCACCACGCGCCGCCGCGTCGCCGCGCGCAAGGATCCGCGCGCCCGGCTGCGCGCGATCGTCGCCGCGAACTTCGACGACTCGCAGATCAGCGCGCCCGTGATGAAGACGTGGCTCGCGTTCTGGTCGCAGAGCATGCACGAGCCGACGCTCAAGCGCCTGCAGCACGTGAACACGCGGCGCCTCAATTCGAATCTGTGCGCCGAGTTCGCGAAGGCGCTGCCGCGCGCAAAGGCGCGTGAGGCGGCGAGCGGCCTCGCCGCGCTGATCGACGGCCTGTGGCTGCGCGGCGCGCTTGCCGGCGGTCCGTTCGACACCCGGGCCGCGCTGCGGCTCGCCCACGATTACATCGATCTGCTGCTCGCGTCCGACTGACGCGGCGCGCAGTCGCCCTCAAGGAGATCCTCATGTCCGTATACGGTTTGCAGCGCCTCTACATCGGCGGCGGCTACGTCGATGCCACCAGCGGCAAGACTTTCGACACCTTCGATCCGGCCACCGGCGAACTGCTCGCGCAGGTGCAGCAGGCGAGCGCCGCCGACGTCGACCGCGCGGTTGCGTCCGCGCGCGAAGGCCAGCGCGAATGGGCAGCGATGACAGCGATGCAGCGCTCGCGCATCCTGCGCCGCGCGGTCGAGCTGCTGCGCGAGCGCAACGACGAACTCGCCGCGCTCGAGACGCGCGACACCGGCAAGCCGATCGCCGAGACGCTCGCGGTCGACATCGTCACCGGCGCGGACGTGATCGAGTACTACGCGGGCCTCGCGACCGCGATCGAGGGGCTGCAGGTGCCGCTGCGCGCCGAGTCGTTCGTCTACACGCGCCGCGAGCCGCTCGGCGTGTGCGCGGGCATCGGCGCGTGGAACTACCCGATCCAGATCGCCTGCTGGAAGACGGCCCCCGCGCTCGCGGCCGGCAACGCGATGGTGTTCAAGCCGAGCGAAGTCACGCCGCTGACGGCGCTGAAGCTCGCGGAGATCTATACGGAAGCCGGCGTGCCGGCCGGCGTGTTCAACGTCGTGCAGGGCGACGGCTCGGTCGGCGCGCTGCTCACCGGCCATCCGGACATCGCGAAGGTGTCGTTCACCGGCGGCGTCGAGACCGGCAAGAAGGTGATGTCGCTCGCGGGCGCGTCGTCGCTGAAGGAAGTGACGATGGAGCTCGGCGGCAAGTCGCCGCTGATCGTGTTCGACGACGCCGATCTCGATCGCGCGGCCGACATCGCGGTGACCGCCAACTTCTTCAGCTCGGGGCAGGTCTGCACGAACGGCACGCGCGTGTTCGTGCACCGCTCGGTCAAGGACGCGTTCACGGCGCGCGTGCTCGAGCGCGTGAAGCGCATCCGCGTCGGCAAGCCGACCGATGCGGACACGAACTTCGGCCCGCTCGTGTCGGCCGCGCAGCTCGACAAGGTGCTCGGCTTCATCGATAGCGGCAAGGCCGAAGGCGCGAAGCTGCTCGCGGGCGGCACGCGCCTCGCAGACGGCCACTTCGCGAACGGCCAGTACGTCGCGCCGACCGTGTTCGGCGATTGCCGCGACGACATGAAGATCGTGCGCGAGGAAATCTTCGGGCCCGTGATGAGCATCCTCGAATTCGAATCGGAGGACGAAGTGATTGCGCGCGCGAACGACACGCACTACGGGCTCGCGGCCGGCGTCGTCACCGAGAACCTGTCGCGCGCGCACCGCACGATCCATCGCCTCGAAGCGGGTATCTGCTGGATCAACACGTGGGGCGAATCGCCGGCCGAGATGCCGGTTGGCGGATACAAGCAATCCGGTGTCGGACGGGAGAACGGCATCACGACGCTCGAGCACTACACTCGAATCAAATCGGTGCAGGTCGAGCTGGGCCGTTACAACCCGGTGTTTTAAAGGAGGTCATACCGTCATGACGACACGCGAATACGACTACATCATCTGCGGCGCAGGCTCCGCGGGCAACGTGCTCGCGACGCGCCTGACGGAAGACCCGGACGTGACGGTGCTGCTGCTCGAAGCGGGCGGCCCCGACTACCGCTTCGACTTCCGCACGCAGATGCCGGCGGCCCTCGCCTATCCGCTGCAGGGCCGCCGCTACAACTGGGCGTACGAGACCGACCCCGAGCCGCACATGGACAACCGCCGGATGGAATGCGGACGCGGCAAGGGGCTCGGCGGCTCGTCGCTGATCAACGGGATGTGCTACATCCGCGGCAATGCGCTCGACTACGACAACTGGGCGACGCACAAGGGCCTCGACAACTGGACGTATCTCGACTGCCTGCCGTACTTCAGGAAGGCCGAGACGCGCGACGTCGGTCCGAACGACTATCACGGCGGCGACGGCCCCGTGTCGGTCACGACCAGCAAGCCGGGTGTGAACCCGCTGTTCGAGGCGATGGTCGATGCCGGCGTGCAGGCCGGCTACCCGCGCACCGACGACCTGAACGGCTACCAGCAGGAAGGCTTCGGCCCGATGGACCGCACGGTCACGCCGCGCGGCCGACGGGCAAGCACCGCGCGCGGCTACCTCGACCAGGCGCGCGCGCGGCCGAACCTCGAGATCGTCACGCACGCGCTCGCCGACCGCATCCTGTTCGACGGCAAGCGCGCATCGGGCGTCACGTACCTGCGCGGCAACGAGCGCGCGACCGCGCATGCGCGCCGCGAAGTGCTCGTGTGCAGCGGCGCGATCGCGTCGCCGCAACTGCTGCAGCGCTCGGGCGTCGGTCCCGGTGCGTGGCTGAAGGAACTCGACATCCCCGTCGTGCTCGACCTGCCGGGCGTCGGCCAGAACCTGCAGGACCACCTGGAGATGTACATCCAGTACGAGTGCAAGGAACCGGTGTCGCTGTACCCGGCGCTCAAGTGGTGGAACCAGCCGAAGATCGGCCTCGAATGGATGCTCGCCGGCACGGGCCTCGGCGCAACCAACCACTTCGAGGCGGGCGGCTTCATCCGCACGCGCGACGACGACCTGTGGCCGAACATCCAGTATCACTTCCTGCCGGTCGCGATCAACTACAACGGCTCGAACGCGATCGAGATGCACGGCTTCCAGGCACACGTCGGCTCGATGCGCTCGCCGAGCCGCGGCCGCGTGAAGCTGCGCTCGCGCGACCCGAACCAGCATCCGAGCATCCTGTTCAACTACATGGCCGAAGCGCTCGACTGGCGCGAGTTCCGCGACGCGATCCGCGCGACGCGCGAGATCATGCGCCAGCCCGCGCTCGACCGCTATCGCGGCCGCGAGCTGAACCCCGGCGCGGACCTGAAGAGCGACAAGGATCTCGATACGTTCGTGCGCGCGCGTGCGGAGACGGCGTTCCATCCGTCGTGCTCGTGCAAGATGGGCTATGACGACATGGCCGTGGTCGACAACGAAGGCCGCGTGCACGGGCTCGACGGCCTGCGCGTGGTCGACGCGTCGATCATGCCGATCATCACGACCGGCAACCTGAACGCGCCGACGATCATGATCGCCGAGAAGATCGCCGACAAGATCCGCGGCCGTCAGGCGCTTGCGCGCGCGAACGCGCCGTATTTCGTCGCGAACGGCGCGCCGGCGCGCAACGTCGCGAAGGTGGTGCGGGCGCCGGAGACGGTCTGACCGGCACGGGCACACTGCCCGCCTTTGCGTGACGGAACGCCGCTGACAGTCGCTGTCGGCGGCGTTTGCTTTTCTGGCGCGGCCCTCGCGCTTGCATTGCGGGGGGATGAACCGGAGGAGAAAGCTCAGCGCATGCGACGCCGGACCTGATCGCGTCCGTCGGGCCTTCGCGCTGCCGGCTTATTCATTGACCTGCTGCCGCAGACGCTCGACGTCGACATGCTGCACGTAATACGTGATGTTCTGCCAGATCGGATGGAACCCGTAGCCGCCGTGCTGCAGTTCGTCGAGCGCCTGTTCCCTCGTCCAGCCCTGGTACACCATCCGATACAGCGCCGATACGAGGCCGGTGCGATCCGCTCCGTGCTGGCAGTGGATCAGCACCGGGCCGTCCTGGCTCGCGGTGCGCAGTGCCTTGAGCGCCGTGACCATGTCTTCGTCGCGGATATACCAGGTGTTGATCGGAATGCGCTGCATCGTGATCTGCGTGCCGGCCAGGATGCTGTCGTCCGAGTGAAACGCACGGAAGCTGATGACCTTGCGAATGCCGAGCTTCTGCAATTGCGGCACATCCTCCTTCGACAGCTGCGCGCTGCGGTACAGCGACGGCGTGATGCGATGCAGGTTGTTCACGTGCGCATCGGACATGCTTTGCGCCCATTGGAGCGGTCGTGCGGCGACGCTGGATGCCGGGTCCGCGTTGGCAGGCTGCACGAGCCCCGTAAGCACGACGGCGATCACGGCAATGGCGGCAAATTTCATGGCGGTTCAAGTGGATCGGTTTTCCCGCGCGCGGGAAAGGAAGAAAAGTACGAGCGCAGCGGCACTCATGGTCCAGTAGTCGGTCGGTGCAACACCGAGCCAGTGGATATGCCACGGCACATTGGCCGGGTTGAAGCGGGCAAGGCCATAGGCCGGATTCAGCACGAACCACAGAAAATCTTCGGTCAGCCAGAACAGCATGATGCACGCGATGATCCGGGCTTCGATGCGCCACGACCACTGCCCGTTGAAGACGGGCGGCAGGTGAAAGAACAGCGCCACGAACGGGAAGACCCACGCGTGGTATCCGGTCATCGGCCGCCCGCCCCAGAAGATGTCGAGCAGCCAGTGCTTCTCGATGCGCCAGGTCGGCAGGTTCGCGGCCCAGCCCGCACTCCCTTCGATCTGGATCTCGACGTTGGCGAAAAAGTAGGCCAGCAACACGACCCACGCGACGACAGACAGCGTACGCCGCGTCGGCACAAAACCGGAAACACTCATGCGGCAGGCTCCAGGCCCAGCACGCGGTCGAGCACGAAGCGTCCGGCATGCGGCCGCCCGAGCGGCACGAGACGCCGGCGCATGTCGGCAAGACGCTCGGGCGCCTGCAGCAGTGCGCGGATCCGATAGACGAGCGCGTCGTCGTCGATCGCCTTGAGCGCCACGCCCTGCTCCAGCAGGAAATCCGCATTGCGCTCTTCCTGGCCCGGAATCGGCGAGTTGACGATCATCGGCAACTGCATCGCCAGGCATTCGGAGGTCGTCAGGCCGCCCGGCTTCGTGATCACGAGGTCGGCGCAGGCCATCAGGCGCTCGACGTGGTGCGTAAAGCCCTGCGGAAAGAGTCGCCCCGGATGTTGCGCGGCGAGCACCTGCAGCGACGCAAGCATCGCCTGGTTCTTGCCGGCCAGCGCGATCAGCTGGAAGTCGGCGTCCATCTCCAGCAGACGCGCCGCCAGCACATCGAGCCCACCGAGGCCGGCGCCGCCGGACATCATCAGGAAGGTCGGGCGCGCGGGATCCAGGCCGAACTCGGCGGCGCAGGCATTGCGATCGAGCGGCTGGCCGAAGGCCGGCATGATCGGGATGCCGCTGACGTGCACGGCGTCGGACGCCATGCCACGCGCGCGCATGCGCCACGCGATCTCGTCGTTCGCGGCGAAGTAGCCGCGCATGTTGGGCACGACCCACATGCTGTGCAGGTCGAAGTCGGTCACCTGCACCCACACCGGCGCATCGACGCGCCCCTTGCGAATCTCGCGCGACAGCAGCTCGGCCGGCAGGAAGTGCGTGCAGATGATCGCGTCCGGGCGCTGCCGTTCGATCTCCGCCATCAGCGACCGGCAATTGAGCCGCTCGATCGCGCGCCGGATCTTCTGCGACGGCGCGCTGGGTTGCACCTCGTCGGTCTTCTGGTACAGGTAGCCCCACAGCGCCGGCTGGCTGCTGACGAGCTTGATGTAGAGATCGGTGTACAGCTTGCGGAAGCCGGCGGAAACGAAATCCATCACGTCCAGGTGCGTGGCGTCGATTCCTGCGGGATGGCTGTCCGCGAATGCGCGGATCGCTTCAGCGGCGCGGGTATGCCCTGCGCCCGCGCTGACGCTCAGAAGGAGAATTTTCTTGCCTTGCTTTGACATCGGGTCGACCGTTTCGAAGAGGGTGATCTGAATGCGGATTCGGTAGCAGCAGCCTCGCGCTTCTGCATCGAATCGTCGGCAGATGCGTGTGGAACGGGTGGCACCGCTGCTTCTCCATTTGCCCCCTTCCGCTCGCGGCATGCCAGTTTGGCATAACACGCCGCCCGTACAGAAGCCGAGTCAGTCGTTCCCCCGTTCCTTGACGCGCTTGCGGTGCGCAGCGACCTTTGCCCGATTGCCGCAGATCGCCATGCTGCACCACCGGCGCGCGTGGCCCCGCGTGTGATCGGCGAACAGCAGCGTACAACGCGGCCCTTCGCAGGCCTTGACGTGCGTGAAGTCCTCGTCGCACACCAGCTTCGCCAACGCTTCGGCAATCGGCATCAGTAGCGATTCCGGCGCGTTCCACCGTCGATTCGCGCGCCATTGGAACAGCGCCGCACCGTCATCCGCAGCGCCGACGATTTCCCCGTATCGCTCGTCCCGCTCGAGCAACCGGTTCAACGGTTCGAGTTCGCGCAGGTCGGCCGCAGCCAGCGGCCGTCCCTTCCTGTCCTGCACGAATTGCCTGAACCACTCGCGCAACACGCGCGCGTCGGCCGCCACGGCATCGAAGTCGGCCGACGAAAACCGCGCCTGCAACGCCGCGAGCGCCACGGGCGCGACCATTCCCGCCTGCTCCAGCCAGGACAGCAACCCGGCGCCATCGCCGATCCAGTCGACCGGCTCATCGACCGGCGTCGCGATCGAGTTCAGGAAATCAAGGCCCGGCGCATCGGCCACGAATATCGCGGGTAACGGTCGGTAGTCCATTTCTGATGACGAATGGGTGATGGAGATAGCCAATCGTAACCATCAAAACACTTCTTGACAAGTTACAAAGCCGATATGTAACCTTCTTATTGCATTTTGACAGGTTACTTTATTTGGAATCCGCGAGGCTGCGCACGCAGTCGACTTACCTGCACGGCCCCCTTGTTCCGCATGGAGAGCAATCATGACCGCCGTTACCCACCATCACGCCGACGTCGACGGTTTCAACGTGTTCTATCGCAAAGCCGGCGACGAGCACGCGCCGAAGCTGTTGCTGCTGCACGGTTTCCCGAGTTCGAGCCACATGTTCCGCGATCTGATTCCGAAGCTGGCCGACCGCTTCCATATCGTCGCGCCCGATCTGCCGGGGTTCGGTCAGTCCGACATGCCGGCGCGTGAACGCTTTGCCTACACGTTCGACAACATCGCGAACGTCATCGACCGCTTCACGGAGATCGTCGGCTTCGACCGCTTCGCCGTCTACGTGTTCGACTACGGCGCACCGACCGGTTTCCGGCTGGCGCTGAAGCATCCGGAGCGGATCGCCGCGATCATCTCGCAGAACGGGAACGCCTACGACGAAGGGCTGAGCGACGGCTGGAACCCGATCCGCAGCTACTGGCAGGACGCGTCGTCCGCCAATCGCGACGCGCTGCGTGCGTTGCTGGCGCCCGAGACCACCGTCTGGCAATACACGCATGGTGTGTCCGACACGGCATCCGTGTCCCCGGACGGTTACTCGCTCGACAATTTCTACCTCGGCCGCCCCGGCGCGGACGAAGTCCAGCTCGACCTGTTCCGCGACTATCGAAGCAACGTCGCGCTGTATCCCGCGTTCCAGGATTACTTCCGCGTGCATCAACCGCCGTTTCTCGCCGTGTGGGGAAAGAACGATCCGTTCTTCCTGCCGGCCGGCGCGGAAGCGTTCAAACGCGACATGCCGGCTGCCGTGGTGCGCTTCTTCGACACCGGGCATTTCGCGCTCGAAACGCACGCGGCGGAGATCGCCGACGCGATCCGGGATTTCCTTTCCCGCTGAGCGACACTCGCTGGAAACCGTGTCCCGCGCCGATGCGGGAGACCTCATCTGATGACGGAGAAACCATCATGCGTGCCATCGTCCTGGAGAAATTCGGCGGCCTCGACAGCCTCGTCTACAAGGACATCCCCGAGCCTGAACCGAAGCCCGGCCATGTCGTGATCGAGATCAAGGCGTTCGGGCTCAACCACGCCGAGTTGCACATGCGTCGGGGCGAATGGGCCGAAGCCGCGCCGGTCAGCGGAATCGAATGCGTGGGCGTCGTGAAGTCGTGTCCGGGCGGCGAGTTTCCGGTCGGCGCGAAGGTCGCCGCGCTGATGGGTGGCCTGGGCCGCACCATCAACGGCAGCTATGCCGAATTCACACGCGCGCCGGTCACCAACGTTGCGTCGATTGAATCGGACCTGCCATGGGCCGATCTTGCAGCGATTCCCGAAACGTATGCGACCGCGTGGACCTGCCTGTTCCGCAATCTCGAGATCCGTCAAGGTCAGTCGCTCGTCATCCGGGGAGCGACCTCGTCACTTGGGCAGGCCGCATTGAAGCTGGCCGTCAATGCAGGCGCACGTGTGATCGCGACGACCCGCAATCGCGAGCGGTTCGCGATGCTAAAGAAGCTGGGCGCCGAGCGCTGCGAAATCGAGCGACGCGACCTGTCGAAACATGTCGCCGACGCGAAGCGGATCGACGCGGTGCTGGATCTCGTCGGCAATTCGGTTGTGCTCGATTCGCTTGCGATGCTTCGCCGCGGCGGCCGTGCATGCCTCGCCGGATGGCTTGGCGGCCTGGACCCGATCCCGGATTTCAATCCGCTGCTGCAGATGGCAAGCGGTGTCCATCTGACGTTCTTCGGCAGTTTCGTGTTCGGGACACCGGGCTTTCCGCTGTCGGATGTGCCGTTGCAGGCGATCGCGGCAGATGCCGCCGCCGGACGGCTCGACGTCAGACCCGTTCGCGTGTTCGGCTTCGACGACATCCATGACGCGCATCGGATCATGGAGGCCAACGAAGCGGGCGGAAAGATGGTTGTCGTCCGGTAACGCAAAACGGATGACGCGCGCGTCCGAGCCGTCGCGCCCGGCCGCGCGTCATTCCGTCTTTCTCCCTACCCGACCGAACCGTGCAGGCATCACGGTCCGAGGCAGCGTGCGCTTCGCGCGCACGATCGGGTTGCGGCGCGACGTGAAGCTCATCGCGTCGCGCAGCCGCTCGAACGCGGCGTCTTCCTCGCGCCCGAAGTTGCCGCACGCCGGCCGCGCGAGCGTCGCTTCGAGCCACGTCCACCAGATGCCGCCGCTGAAGCGGCGCCCGAAGTCGCGCACGACATCCGGCGCGGCGATCACGATCCCCGCCAGCAGGTAATAGGCCCAGAAACTCCCTGCACCGACGACTTGGTCGAGCCGGCACACGGACAGCGCGGCGAGCAGGCCCTCCGTGGTCGCGAGGTCGGGCCGGTCGCGGCGAATCGCCAGCGCGATGCCGTTGTGCGTGCCGCCGTACGCGGAGAGCGGCACGACGTCATGCCGGATCGCGAGCGCGGCGCTGAATTCCACGAGCGCCGTCAATTCGTCGATGCGGCGCGCGTCATCCTGCGGTTGCACGATGCGCGTAACGACGGCATCGATCAGGTCACCCGGCGACGATGTCCCGGCATCCGCCGACGCCAGGCCGCCCGGCTCGCACGCGGCGCCGCCGGCACCCGAAGCGATCCGCTCGAGCGCCGCGCCGCCCGCACCCGAGGCGAGCCGCTCGAGCACAACGCCGCCAGCACCCGCAGCGATCCGCTCGAGCGCGGCCCAGCCGATGCCCGGATCGCTGAACGTGCCCGCGTCGATCACGCCATACGCGGACTCGAACACGGTCCGCGATCCCGGGAAATAGCGTTCGGCCTGCGCCAGCTCGCGCGCATTCGGCACGCGCACGCATGCATCGGCTGAATCGATTGCGTCGGCTGCATCGGGCAGCCCGCGTTCGCCGCCGCCGAGCGCCGCGAGCCACGGCGCGAGCACGCACGCGTCGAGGTCTGCGCTCTGCCGCGGGCCGCCGGCTAGCCGCGCGAGCACCGCGCGCGCCACCGCGGCGATCCGCACGTCGGGATCGGCCGCCGCCGCAACGGCGGCGCCTTCCATCCGGTCCATCAGGTATTGCAGCCACGCGGCCGTGCGCACCCGGTCGGGCGTCGCACCGCGCGTGTCACCATACTGCGCTTCGTGAGTGAGCATGGGTCATCCGTAAAGATCGCCACGAGCCGGAAGGCGGCTGCAAGCACGGTTCGCTCCGCCGCCCCCGGCGCACGACGGTTACTGCACGCGGAATTTCGGCGAAGTCGCCACCGTGCCGCTCACCTTGCAGTCAGGCGTCAGCACGGCGTTGTTGAAGGTCAGCGACGAATTCGGATCGCTCCACGTCGTCACGACCTTGCTCGGGCCGCAGGTGCCGAGCAGCGACACCGTCACCTTCGCGTTGTTGATCGTGAGTTGTGTCGCGCTGTCCGCCTGGCCCGTCCACGGCGCCGAGCTGCTCGCACTGCCGGCGATCAGCCCGCAGGTGCCGCCGCCCGTGAACTGCGTCGACGTGATGTTCAGGATGCCGGTCGACGAGATCGTGCCGTTGAAGGTGGCGGTGCAGTTCGCGCTGATGGTGCCCTTGCTGAGAACCGTGATGCCCGATGCGGAGAACGGCTCGCCGTTCGGATTCATCGGCTGGCCGTCGGCGCGCGACACGGTGACGGCGAACGCGGGTGCGGCGCAAGCCGCGGAGATGGCGAGTGCGGCAACAAGCGATGCGATTTGACGATGGCTCATCTGAACTGCCCTCACTGGACGAATGGCGGCAAGCCGCCGGAAACGCGACGTCGCGGACGGAATGGCCCGCCCGGCCGGTCGCAGGAAACCGCGGCGCCAATGCGGCGCCGACGGTTCAGAACCTGTAGGAAATCCCGACGAACGTGATCAGCGGATCGGCCTTCAGCCGCGTGCGCGTCGTCGCGAGCGTCGAGCCGTCCGCGGCCTTGATCACGAGCGACGAATACGTCTTGAGCGGCATGTACGACAGCGTCGCCGTCAGCCCCCAGTGCTTGTTGAACGCGTAGCTCGCGCCGACGTTGTAGATCGGCGTGAACGACGACGACGCCTTGCCCTCGACCGACGTCGGCCCCGGCTTGCCCGCGCCGGCCGCGAGCACGCTGCCGAGGTTGTCGTTGATGTCCTTCGCGAAATTGCCGTTCAGCTCGATGTTGGTGAACCAGTTGTACGACACGCCGATCCCGACGAACGGGCGGAATCTCGCCGTCGGCGAATTGAAGTAGTACTGCAGAATGATTGCGGGACTCCACTGCCGCGCATTCTTCACGGCAGGCTGGTTCGCCGGCTTGTCCATGTCGACGTTGCCGAGCGACCCGGCCGGGCCGGGCGGCAGGATCATCCCGTGCCCCGTCAGCGCGAACTCGGGCGGAACCCCGAGCACCGACGCGACCGCGATGTGGTCGGTAAAGAAATGCGTGAGCGTGAGGCCGACCGTATCGGCGTTGTTGACCGTCAGGCCCGAGCCCGGCGACGTGAACGAGCCGGGCAGCCGCAGCGGCCCGTTGATCGGCATGCTCGCGAGGTTCGTCGTCATGCCGTTGGTCGAATCCTGCGGCATCACGTGCAGCCAGCCGAGCGTCGCGACGTTGTCGCCCGCCTGCTGGGCCGATGCGAGCGTCGAAACCCCCGCGACGACGCCCGCGGCAATCAGCTTCTTCATCAAGTCTCCCCCTCATTCTGTCCGGGCGGCGCGCACCCGCACGCGGCGCCGCGGTGTCTTCCGGCGCGGCGCGCGTTACTGAACGAACGCGCCGACCGTGAAGTACGGATTGGCCGTGTCGCTCATGTCGAGGAAGCCGAACACGCCGCCCGTGAACACGAACTTGCCGGTCGCCGGGCCCGACGCCGCATCCGCGTGCACCGTCGTGACGACGCCCGGCACCTTCTGCGTGTCGTCGAGGTTCAGCGCGCGCGTGAGCGCGGCCTGCGACGCGTTGAACGGATCGAGCAGCGTCGCCTGCGCACCGACGAGCGCCGTCGCGCGGTAACCGAGCGCGCTGTCCACGCCCGTGTACTCGCCGTTCTGCGAGCCCTGCGCGATCGCCGTGCGCGGGCTCAGGATCGAAATGCCCGATTCGTCGTCCGCGCTCGGCGAGCCTTGCGTGAGGTCCGCGTTTGCCGCGCCCGTGCGGATGAAGACCGGCACGAGCTGGTTGCGCAGCCTGCCGACGATCAGGATCCCCTTGCCGGCCCTCGCCGGATCGAGCGCCGGCAGCGTCGCGGGGATCTGCGGCTGGTAGTTGAGCGACTGGAACGCGGGCGCATCCGGACGCAGCGTGAACGGCTGGTTCACCGTCGCGCTCGACGCGAGCGGCGCGCCGCCGTTCTTCTTGCCGAAGTTGTCGGTCTCCACGTAGCTGCCGTCCGCATGGATCGCGACCTGCGTGTCGAGCGCCACCGGCGCGAAGTTCTGCGACGGCACCTGGTGGTAGCCGAGCTGGTTGTACGTTCCGGCGATCTTCGTCAGGTCGGTCTCCAGCGACGAGAAGCTGATGAACGGGTAATACGGGAACGTCGTCTTCGGAATCCTGCCGACGCCGATCACGCCGTCGAACTGGATCGTCGCGCCCGGAATCGCGCCGCCCAGCACGCCTTCGCCGAGGAACACGCGCGCCGGACGGGCCGGATCGAAGCTCGCGTTCTGCAGCCGGAACGTGCACTGGTTCAGCTTCACCGTCGGCAGGCCCGTTTCGTCGGTCAGCATGCCGTCGACCACATTGGCCGGCGCCGCATCGCGCGTCGGCTGCACGGTGCCCGTGGCGATCGGCACCGGCGACGCGAGGTAGGTGATCCGGTACGTCATCTTCATCGTGTCGAGCTGCGCCTTCACGAGCTCGCCCGAGCCCGATCCGCCGACGAACACCGTGTTGTAGTCGATGGTCTGCGGACACAGCCGGACCACCGGCGCGGGTGGCGGGTCGCCGTCGCCACCGCAGGCGGCCAGCACCGGCGCGAGCGTCGACGCAACCATCCAATGCTTCAAATTCATAGGAATCCTCTTGAATATCGATTCGCCGGCGGCGATGCGTGCGCCGCCGGTGTCAAGCGTTCAATGCGGTTCAGTGCGCGGTTACTGGACGAACGCGCCGACCGTGAAGAACGGGTTGACCTGGTTGTTGTTGACGACCATCGCGTAGACGTTGCCGGCAGTCGCAATCCAGCCCGTGTCGCCCTTGCTGAAGATCGCGACGTTGCCGGTGCTGCTCTTCGCGTTGAAGTCGCCGTTGGCCGTCACCTTGATCTTGCCGGGCGACGCTTGCGTGTAGTCGAGCGAGAAGTTCGCGGTCACTGACGACGTCTGCGGGTCGATGAACGCCGCCGTGCCGCCCTGGAACAGCGTCGACGTGTAGTTCGCGGCGAGCGTCGACACCGCGGTGCCGTCGTTGCAGCTGCCCGCTTCCGGCAGGAAGAACGTGCCGTTGAACGTGCCGGGCAAGTCCGGATGCGGCGTAGTGGAGCTGAAGCTCGGGCCGTCGGTCGCGATGACCCCCGTCGGTCCGCTGGGCGCCACGATGCCGCACGCCGACGCGCTCGTTGCGCCGATGTAGCCGCCTTTCAGCGAATTCGCCGCGATGGCGGCCGTCGACGACAGCATCGAGATGCCGACCTCGGCATCGGCGACGGACGCGAGCAGGTTGCCCGCATCGACGTGCGTGTAGCCGACGCGAATCACGATCGGCACCAGCACGCCGTTCAGCTTGCCGACGATCATGATGCCCTTCGCCTGACTCGGCGCTGCGATCACGAGGGCCGACCCCTGCCCCGCGAGCGGATACGTGACCGTGCCGAGCGGGTTCGCCACCGCGTTGCTGATGAACACGTTGTCGGCCGACCCGTCCGCGTTCTTGCGCAGGCTCCAGGGCGAGCCGGTGGTCTGGCACGAGTAGTCGCTGCCCGGCGTGATCGTGCACGAACCGTCCGCGTTGAACGTCTGGTTCCAGTTGACCACGTCCGGCTCCCAGCCGACCGGCCCGGAGGCACTCTGCGCGTTGCCGCCGACAGGCGACAGGTGGATGCCGAGCTCGTTGTAGTTGCCCGCGACCTTCGTGAAGTCGGTTTCGGTGTCGGTGAAGCCGATGAACGGATAGAAATCGAACGTGCGCGACGGCACCACGCCGAGCACGAAGCCCGGAATCGGTTCGATGCCCGCGAACGCGATCGTCGCCCCCGGAATTCCACCGCCGACGACGCCGTTGCCGACGAACAGCATCGGCGGATCCGCGCGGTTGATCGTCACCGCATACGCGCCGTCGCTCGTCGCGCCGCTGTCGAGCACGAACGCGCAGCGGTTCTGCTCGGCGGTCGGCAGGTTGGTCGGATGGTGGAAGGAACCGCTGATCGTCAGGCCCGCGCGCGTGTCGTTGACCTGCCCCGCCGACGTCGGCACCGACGATTCGACGAACTGCATCTGGTAGGTCAGCTTCGTCGTGTCGAACCGCACCTTCACATACTCGCCGCTGCCGGCGCCGCCCGTATAGGTCGTCGTGTAGTCGAGCGCATCCGGACACAGGCGCGTGACCACCGGCGGCTGCGTGATCGGGCCGCTCGGCCCGCAGGTGCTGACCGAACACTGCGGCACGTTGATCGGGCCCGGGTCGTCCCCGCCGCCGCATCCGGCAATGAACGGCATGGCCAGCACCGCGCACGACAGGACCGCCGCGCGCCAATCAGGAATGCAAATCATCAACCCCTCCTTTTCTCGAACATCAGGTCTCGTTCGGCCGGGCTGCATGGGCCGCCGGTTGGTATCGCTCGGCAGGCTAAGAACCCGCGACATACGGCGGCGGCGCGCAACGCGGCGTCGGCGCCGTACGCCACGACGGACGATGCGGTGGTGCACGGCGGCGGCGAATGCGCGCGCCCTTCCGACGCGCCGTCATCCGGCACGGCGCGTTCAGGGAAATCGGAACGGAATGAAATCCGCGCCCAAGCGACTAAGCGACTAAGCGACTAAGCGGCTAAGCGGCTAAGCGGCTAAGCGGCTAAGCGCCCAAGCGACTAAGCGGCTAAGCGGTTGAGCGGTTGAGCCACCAAGCGGCTAAGCAGTTGAGCAGTCGTGCGGATGAACGGCTAAACGGCAGGACGGGCGTGCGACCGGCGTCGCGCCCGCATGCGATGGATGATTCGGAAACGGCAGTGCGGCTGGCCCCTCGGAGGGTCGTTTCATCTTGGTCTCCGGACGTACGCGTGAGTCGCTATCGTGATGCGTCGTTTCGCAAGACTATGATCTGACGAATAGCCCAAGTAAATGGATGCAGAGTTCCAAACGACCGCGCCGGCGGGATCCCAGCGATGACAAGCCGTTTGACAATTTTTCAAACAGCCTACAGTCGAATATGTCTGACGAATAGCAGCGCCCGGCGAATGCGCGCGGGGCAACGTTTCAAACGTCGATGATCGCCAGCGTGCCTTGGCTGCCGGGCCGGACCGCGTGACGCGTGCCGGCGAGCGCGAGGTACATCTGCCCGGCTTCCACGACGACGGCTTCCCCTTCCACGTCCAGGATCAACTTGCCGTCGAGCACCAGCAGCCCTTCGTTGTAGTCGTGCGTTTCTTCCGCATAGGGCTGCGCGTCCATGCGCAGCACCTTGATCCGGGTCGAGCCGACTTCGCCGACGATTCGGGAACGCCAGGCAGCGGGCAGATCTGCTGCGGTCGACTTGAAATCGATCAGAGGCATGGGTGTTGCTCCTTGAAAGAGCAAGCATTATTGCTAGCGGCGCGTGTGCCGTACCGGTACGGTGCGACGCCGTTCCGGCAGCACAGTCGCTCGGGATCGCCGGCGTCGGCCATTCCGCTGAAAACGGCGCGGATTGTTCGTTTAAGCAGAACAAAACGACGCGTATCGCGCAAATCCGCCCGTATTCGCACCGAATCGCGCGCGTTTGCCGCGCCGCCTTTCCGGCAAAATGCATTTCGATGTGACGGTTGCTAATATGGCGGTCCTGCGATTCCGCGGCTTTTGCGCCACCCGCGAGCATGCAACCGATCCTCTCCGTCACCAATCTGTCCAAGACTTACGCGTCCGGCTTCCAGGCGCTGAAACACGTCAACCTCGATATCCGCCCCGGCGAACTGTTCGCGCTGCTCGGCCCGAACGGCGCCGGCAAGACGACGCTGATCGGCTCGATCTGCGGGATCGTCACGCCGACCGAAGGCCGCGTGACGGTCGGCGGCCACGACATCCGCGACGACTACCGCGCGGCCCGCCGGATGATCGGCCTCGTGCCGCAGGAGCTGACGACCGACGCGTTCGAGACCGTGTGGGCGACCGTGTCGTTCAGCCGCGGCCTGTTCGGCAAGGCGCCGAATCCCGCGCACATCGAGAAGACGCTGAAGGCGCTGTCGCTGTGGGACAAGCGCGACAACAAGCTGATGACGCTGTCGGGCGGCATGAAGCGCCGCGTGATGATCGCGAAGGCGCTGTCGCACGAGCCGCGCATCCTGTTCCTCGACGAGCCGACCGCGGGCGTCGACGTCGAGCTGCGCCGCGACATGTGGCAACTCGTCGACAAGCTGCGAGAAAGCGGCGTGACGATCGTGTTGACCACGCACTACATCGAGGAAGCCGAGGAAATGGCCGACCGGATCGGCATCATCCTCGGCGGCGAACTCGTGCTCGTCGAGGAAAAGCGCGAACTGATGCGCAAGCTCGGCAAGAAGCAGCTCACCGTGCAGCTCGAACGGTCGCTCGCGGCGGTGCCGCCCGCGCTCGCGCCGTTCGGGCTCGAACTCGCGGACGCCGGCTGCGCGCTCGTCTATACCTACGACTCGCAGCGCGACGACGCGAGCATCGGCAGGCTGATCAACGCGCTCGGCGCGGCCGACATCGGCTTTCGCGACCTGCACACGACGCAGAGCTCGCTCGAGGACATCTTCGTCAGTCTGATCGACAACCAGCGCAACGGCGCACGAGAGGCCAACGCACAATGAATTTCCAGGCGATCCGCGCGATCTACCGCGCAGAAATGGCCCGCACGCGGCGCACGCTGATGCAGAGCATCATCGCGCCGGTGATCTCGACGTCGCTGTATTTCGTCGTGTTCGGCTCCGCGATCGGCTCGCGGATCAGCGACGTGAACGGGATCGGCTACGGGTCGTTCATCGTGCCGGGCCTCGTGATGCTGTCGCTGCTGTCGCAGAGCATCTCGAACGCGTCGTTCGGCATCTACTTCCCGCGCTTCACCGGGACGATCTACGAGATCCTGTCGGCGCCCGTGTCGTACTGGGAGATCGTCGTCGCGTATGTCGGCGCGGCCGCGTCGAAATCGATGCTGCTCGGGCTCATCATCCTCGCGACCGCGGGGCTGTTCGTGCCGCTGCACATCCTGCATCCGTTCTGGATGGTGCTGTTCCTCGTGCTGACGTCGATCACGTTCAGCCTGTTCGGCTTCGTGATCGGCATCTGGGCCGACAGCTTCGAGAAGCTGCAGCTCGTGCCGCTGCTGATCATCACGCCGCTCACGTTCCTCGGCGGCAGCTTCTATTCGGTCGACATGCTGCCGCCCGCGTGGCGCATCGTCACGCTGTTCAACCCGATCGTCTACCTGATCAGCGGCTTCCGCTGGTCGTTCTACGGGCTCGCGGACGTGCACGTCGGCATCAGCCTCGGCGCGACCGCGCTGTTCCTCGCGATCCTGCTCGCGATCGTCGCGTGGATCTTCCGCACCGGATACCGGCTGAAGAACTGACGCAACGGCGCTCCGGCGCGCGCGATGACGCATTTGTTCAAGCGCGCGGCGTTTTTCCTCTGATGTGACTGATTGTGGTCGCGTCTACTAAGGGCCTTGAAGCATCTCGCTTCGAGGCCCCTGTTCATTTCAGAGGACGCCATGCCCGCCTCCATCGCGCGCGCCAGCGCCGCCGCCCGGCTCGAACGCCTGCCGTTTTCCGGGTATCACAAGCTGATCTTCTTCATCATCGCGATCGCGTTCTTCTTCGATTCGGTCGACCTCGGCACGATGACGTTCGTGCTCGGCTCGATCAAGAAGGAGTTCGGGCTGTCGACCGCGACGACCGGCCTCGTCGCGAGCGCGAGCTTCTTCGGGATGGTGATCGGCGCCGCGGTCGCGGGGCTGCTCGCGGACCGCTTCGGCCGCCGGCCCGTGTTCCAGTGGAGCATGGTGCTGTGGGGCGCCGCGTCGTACCTGTGCTCGACCGCGCAGAGCGTCGACGCGCTGATCGTCTATCGCGTGCTGCTCGGGATCGGCATGGGCATGGAGTTTCCGGTCGCGCAGACGCTGTTGTCCGAGTTCGTGCCGACCGCGAACCGCGGCCGCCTGATCGCGCTGATGGACGGCTTCTGGCCGCTCGGCTTCATCACCGCGGGCGTCGTGTCGTACTTCGTGCTGCCGCAATTCGGCTGGCGCACCGTGTTCGCGCTGCTCGCGATTCCGGCCGTGTTCGTGCTGATCGTGCGCCGCGTCGTCCCCGAATCGCCGCGCTGGCTCGAGCACGCGGGCCGGCTCGGCGAGGCCGACACGGTGATGCGCGACATCGAGACGAAAGTGATGCGCTCGGCCGGCGTCGCGACGCTGCCGCCGCCCGCGCGTCTGATGGAAGCGCCGGCACCGCGCGGCCGCAGCGCGCTGCGCGAGATCTGGAGCGGCGCGTACCGCCGCCGCACGACGATGGTGTGGCTGCTGTGGTTCTTCGCGCTGCTCGGCTTCTACGGGCTCACGTCATGGCTCGGCGCGCTGCTGCAGCAGGCCGGCTTCGAAGTGACGAAATCGGTGTTCTACACGGTGCTGATCTCGCTCGGCGGCGTGCCCGGCTTCCTGTGCGCCGCGTGGCTCGTCGAGCGCTGGGGGCGCAAGCCGACCTGCATCGCGTCGCTGCTCGGCGGCGGTGCGATGGCGTATGCGTACGGACAGAGCGCGCTGTACGGCGGCAGCACGACGCTGCTGATCTGCACGGGCCTCGCGATGCAGTTCTTCCTGTTCGGGATGTGGGCCGCGCTGTATACGTACACGCCGGAGCTGTACGGCACCGGCGCGCGCGCGACGGGGTCCGGCTTCGCGTCGGCGATCGGGCGCGTCGGGTCGCTGATCGGGCCGTACGTGGTCGGCGTCGTGCTGCCGGTATTCGGGCAGGGCGGCGTGTTCACGCTCGGCGCGCTGTCGTTCGTGGCGGCGGCGGTCGCGGTGTGGACGCTCGGGATCGAGACGAAGGGGATCGCGCTGGAAGCGCTGGCGTCGGCGGACGATGCGCGCGACGGCGGGCGGTACGCGGCGGCAGACAAAGTGTCCTGACGCTGCGGCAATCATGCGTGCCGGCCGGGTGTTCGCCCTGGCCGGCGCGTGTGCCTTCGGGCCTCGGAAACGGATGAACGGCCGGGGGGCACCGGTCCAGCCCCCGCTTCGCGACACGTCCGCCGTGCACGTCACCCGACGCTGAACACCGACACCGCCGTGCGCAGACGCGCGGTCTGCTCGTCGAGCGACGACGCGGCAGCAGCGGCCTGCTCGACGAGCGCCGCGTTCTGCTGCGTGACCTCGTCCATCTGCGTAACCGCCTTGCTGACCTGCTCGATGCCGGTGCTCTGCTCGTCGGATGCCGCCGAGATCTCGCCCATGATGTCGGCGACGTGGCGAATCGACTGGACGATCGCCGTCATCCGGTCGCCCGCGGCGCCGACGAGCTGGCTGCCGTGACCGACCTTCTCGACCGACGCCTGGATCAGCGCCTTGATGTCCTTCGCGGCGGCGGCGCTGCGCTGCGCGAGCGACCGCACTTCCGACGCGACGACCGCGAACCCTCGCCCGCCTTCGCCGGCACGCGCCGCTTCGACCGCCGCGTTCAACGCGAGAATGTTGGTCTGGAACGCGATGCTTTCGATCACCGACGTGATGTCGGCTATCTGCTCCGACTGCTGCGCGATCTGCTGCATCGTCGCCACCACTTCCTGCACCGCCGCGCCGCCGCGTTCGGTCGCGTCCGTCGCGGTCGTGACGAGCCCGTTGGCCTGCCGCGCATTGTCCGCGTTCTGCTTTACCGTCGCCGTGATCTGCTCCATGCTCGCGGCGGTCTGCTGCAGCGACGCGGCCTGCTCCTCGGTACGTTGCGACAGGTCGAGATTGCCCTGCGCGATTTCGCCCGCGCCGATCGCGATCGAATGTGTCGCGGACTGGATTTCGGCGATCATCCCGACGAGCGCCGCCTTCATCTCCGCGAGCGATGCCAGCAGGCTGCCCGGCGCGGCCTTCGCGGCATCGAGCGGCACATCCAGGTTGCCGGTCGCGATCGCGCGTGCGATCTGCGTCGCCTGCGCGGGTTCGCCGCCGAGCGTGCGCCTGATGCTGCGCAGGATCGCCCACGCGATCGCGGCGAGGCTTGCCGCGATGCCGAGCGCAATCGCGCCCAGCATCACCGCGAGCTTCGAGAACGCGGCGTCGATGTCGTCATAGAAGAAGCCGGTGCCGATCCACCAGTCCCAGTCCGGGATCGCCACGACGCCTTGCAGTTTCGGCTCGGGTTCGGCCTCCGGGCTGCGCTTCACGAGAACGTCGACGAGCGCGAAATGCGATTGCGCCATCCCGGCGCGGTACGCCTCGCTGTCGGTCAGGCCGCCGGTCGTGCGGTTGCCCTTGGCCCGGGTGCCGATGAACTTCGCGTTCGGGTGCACGAGATTGACGCCGTCGGCCGTCGTGACCCAGTAATAGCTCCGGGGGGTCGCGTTGAGCCGGGAGAGCGCCTCCTTCGCCTGCTGCTGCGCCTGCTCGCGCGTCAGCGCGCCGCTCGCCTGCAACTCGCGATATGCGTTGACCAGGTGCTCGGCCTTCGTCAGCAGAATGACGATTTCATCGCGCCGGCTGTCGACCAGCGCACCGCGCAACGTGTGCAGCGCCGTCGCGGCCAGCAGCACGACGCCCAGCAGCGCCGCCGCGACGAGCATCAGCAGTTTGGTGGAAAGCCTCATGCGTACGCCTCTATTTGTTAACTATCCGGTACGGATAACGACGTTCGCGGGCCGGACTTGAGGGGCACTTCCTCCATGTAAACCCGCTGCGTGAAATGCGGCGGAGCCTGGTGCCGCAAGTGCGTTGCGCGACGCGAAACGGCGCGCCCCGCTGTCCCGAGTCCCGGCCACATCGAGCGGGTACACGGGCCGCCCGCGCGTGGCGCAACGCCCGTTGCATTTGCCCGCGCCAAGGCACAAGATCGAAGCCGCCGAAATTTTTCCGACACGATGTCGATTTCCGCCGTCGCGGTACGTCGTAGTGTCGAAGGCGCCGCATGCCGACGTGGCCGGCGGGTGCTCGACCTGACCCAATTCAAGGAGAAACGAAGATGCGCGTGATGGTGATCGTCAAGGCGACGAAGGAATCCGAATCCGGCCAGATGCCGGACACCGAACTGCTGGCCGCGATGGGCAAGTACAACGAGGAACTCGTGAAGGCGGGGGTGATGCTCGCGGGCGAAGGGTTGCACCCGAGTTCGCGCGGCAAGCGCGTACGCTTTTCGGGGCCGGGCCGGACCGTGATCGACGGCCCGTTCGCCGAGACCAAGGAGCTGATCGCCGGCTTCTGGATGTGGCAGGTGAAATCGATGGATGAAGCCGTCGAATGGGTGAAGCGCTGCCCGAATCCGATGAAGAGCGATTCCGAGATCGAGATCCGGCAGGTGTTCAGCCCGGAAGACTTCGGCGCGGAATTCACGCCGGAGCTGCAGGAACAGGAAGCGCGACTGCGCGCCGACATCGAGGCCGCGCAGAAAAAGCAGTGACCGCTGAACACTAACCGCGGCGGTGCGATGCGGCGGCGCGGCAATGTCGCCGTGTCGCGCGAAACCCGCCCGCCGCGCACGCGCTCATTCGCCACTCACCCGCCGTTCGCCTTCGCGGCGACCCTCGCCTGCAGCCCCCGCGCCGACGGCGGCTGCGGCGACTGCTGCACGAGCGCGAAACTCACGTTGACCGTCCCGCCTTGACTGGAGATCCGCGCGATATCCCCGCGGCTCGTCGCGAAGCAGCCGAGGAAGGTCGGCGACGTCTCGTCCATGCCGAGCCGGCACGACCAGCCGATGGTCGCCTCGCTTCTGCCCGTATCGCTGAATCCGACGAGCGCGCCCCATCCGCCAGGCCCGTCGGCGACGCCGGGAACGAACTCCGCATGGCGCACCAGCACGGGCTGCCATCCGCATCGGCCCGACTCGTAGCGATCGAGCATCACGCGGAGGTCGAACCGGTCCTGACCGGCCGGCAGGCGGATATTGTCCGCGATGACCTGCGTGGTCTCCGGCGAGCCCATCATGCGGCCGAGCAAGGTCTGCGACCGGCACGCCGGATTGGTGGACGCATAGTCGATGCCGAGCCACAGCTCGACCTTCGGATCCTTGCGGCCGTGAATGACGAGCGCGCGCTGCGGATCGTCCGTTTCCATCGGACGATCCGACAGCGCGTTCTGCGGCGCCTCGACATGGGCTTCGAAGCGCATGATGCTGTCCCCGGCCAGCACCGGGCCCGAGGCGGCAGCCAGCCACCCGATCGCAGCAACGAGAACGACGTGAGCGTGCGCAGACATGGCTTCTCCCTGGCTGTGCGTTCCCCCGACCGGCGTCGCTCGTAGTCCCCGAATCGCCCGATCCGCCCCGTGCGCCCGATGGTCGTCCCGCACGCACGCGGCCGATCCGGCCTGTACCGCCGTTAATGCATTGTGAGCGGCGGCGGCCGGCTCCGTAAACTTGGGACGAACCCCTGAAGCCGTCCGCGCCGTGGCAGGTCATCCCCCCGCCCCGGCCTGCCCGCCGCTTCAGGCGGCCGCGCCTCGCTTGTCGTTCAACCATGCGACGAATACGGATGTGCGCAGCGGCATGGCCGGCATCGCAGGGCAAACCACGTAGTAGCTGTACGGGCTGCGCTGGGAAAACGCGCCGAACGGCAGAACCAGTTCGCCGCGATCGATCCGCTGTTGTACCAGCCGCTGCCGCCCGATCGCGATACCGACGTGGTTCAGGGCCGCACTGACGCACAGGTCCGACTGGTCGAACGTAAAGCTGCGCTCCGGCAGCGCGACGTCCGGCAGGTTGTGACCAGCCCATAGCGCCCACTCCGCATCGTGCGACGCATGATTCCACGCGAGCGAATCGTGCAGCAGCGTGCAGCCGGCGAGGTTTTCCGGGTGGTCCCATAGCGCGTGGCTGTCGGCATACGCCGGGCTGCAGACGGGGGCCATGCGCTCGTCCATCAGCTGGTGGCTGACGAGGCCAGGAAACTCGCCGTTCGCGTAGTCGATCGCGACGTCGATGTTCTGCGTCCGGAAATCGATGTTGTCGTTTCCCACCCGCAGATCGACCGACAGGCCCGGGTACTTCGCCGCGAATTCGGCGAGCTGCGGCACCAGCCAGCATTGCGCCACAGACGGGCGAGCGTAGACGGTAAGACGCCCGTCGACGGTTTCGTCGCTCGTCGGCTCGAGCGCCTCGGCAAGTTCGTCCATCGTGCGCTGCAGGATCCGGAACAGGCGTTCGCCTTCCGGCGTCAGGGAAATCTTCCGGGTCAATCGTTCGAACAGCCGCATGTCGAGCGCGCGCTCAAGGCGCCGGATGCGATGGCTGACCGCGCTCGCGGTCAGGCACAGCTCGTCCGCCGCACGCAGAAAGCTCATGTAGCGCGCCACGGCCAGAAACGTATGCAGGTTCGCGAACTGACTGCTGTCGAGCCGATGAGCAAGCCGTGGCGGCAGGTTGTACATGAAGTCCACTCCCCTTTGTCGTCTTGGTCACGCTATTCCCGCATGGCTCGCGCACGGACGATGCGGGAACGGCTGCGGAACGACGCCTTCCGCATCCGGCCCGCGGCCTTGTCCGTCAGCCCCGCAAAGCCTGCCGCCCTTTGGACAGGTACGCGGACATTTCCGCTTCAGGCACCATGCTGCCCCCGGTCGCCCACGCAACGTGCGTCGCATTGGCGAGAACGTCCGGCGGCATTTGCGCATGCGGATGGCACGTTTCCCGGTCCCGGGCATGCACACGCGCGATGCCCGGCACACCGGCCAGGGCCGAGGGCTCGAGCCGGATCCCCTCCTCCCGCTCGAGCAGCGCGAGCAATGCGAAGAGCTCGTCGTCGCCGACGGTCAAGTACCCGTCGACGAGCCGCTGCATCGCCTTGCCGACAAATCCGGACGGCCGCCCGACGGCGAGCCCGTCCGCCGCGGTCACGTTGTCGATGCCGAAATCCTGCACCGAGACGGCGTCGTGCAACCCCGTGCAGACGCCAAGCAGCATGCACGGCGAATGCGTCGGCTCGGCAAACAGGCAGTGTACTGCGTCCCCGAACGCGAGCTTCAGACCGAACGCCACACCGCCCGGCCCCCCGCCGACACCGCACGGCAGGTAGACGAACAACGGATGCCGGGCATCCACGACAACCCCGGCGGCGGCCAGCTGCAACTTGAGCCGCTCGGCGGCCACCGCGTACCCGAGGAACAGGTTCGTCGAGTTTTCATCGTCGATGAAATGGCACGCCGGATCCTGTGCCGCCTGTCTACGGCCCTCGGTCACCGCCGCGCTGTAGTCCGACGCATGCTCGACCACGGTCACGCCGTGCGCGCGCAGCATGTCCTTCTTCCAGCGGCGCGCGTCCGACGACATGTGAACGGTGACCTGGAAGCCGAGCGTCGCGCCCATGATGCCGATCGACAGTCCGAGGTTGCCGGTCGATCCGACGGCGATCCGGTAGTTCCGGAAAAAGGCGCGCGACGTGTCGCTGTCGAGCGTCGAATAGTCGTCGCCGTCGTTCAGCAGCCCGTTCGCGAACGCGAGATCCTCCGCATGCTTGAGCACCTCGTAGATGCCGCCGCGCGCCTTGATCGAGCCGGAGATCGGCAGTTCGCTGTCGAGCTTGAGCCACAGCCGGCCCGGCAACGCGATGTCGTACCGGTTCCGCGAGCGCCGCTTGCAGGCGCGGCACGGCGCGGATCGGCGACTCGATGATGCCCTGCGCGGCTTCGGTCCGAGGAAACACGCGGGCAATGTATGGCGCGAACCGCGCGAGCCGGGCGCTCGCGTCGTCCACGTCGCGCTTCGTCAGTCCGACGTCGGGCAGCGCTTCGGCGGCAGGCCGCACGGCAGGGTTGAACCAGGTCGTTTCCTCGAGCGCGACCAGATCCCGAATGAGCGGATGGCTTTCCAGCCACTGTCCGACGGATTTTCCTGAAATCATGAATCGTTTCCTTGTTTCGGTGCGAACAGCCGGTCAGTGCACGAGGCGCGACAACGCAGCGGCATTCCGGCGCAATCATGGGCGCCCGGGGCACGCCGACGGTGTCCTCTCGTGCGCGTCCGACAGGTGAACGCCGAGATGTTCATCGCTCCGGCGGAACGCGGAATCCGCCACGCGGTCGAGCTTCCGGAGTCGCGACGCCCGGATTTGACCTGCAAATCTCCGGCGCGGCAAAGGATGAATCGTCAGCCGACGGGTGATGCCAGTTCATCCGTCGGTTCCGGCAGGCAATGGCGAAGGCGACTCACGCGGACAGGCGGGCGGTTTTGCCCTCTTGCCGGACACTGGGAACACACCCGCCGGACGCCGCCGCGCGGATCCCCAGGGCGGAGCCGGCATCGGCAAGTTGACGGATGCCTGCCGAGTAACGTATCGTTTTGATACGTTACTAAACGAGGCCACCCACGATGCATTCCCGTTTCGACCGTTTCCGTACGACGCCGCTCGGCGCACAGCTCGAGGCGCTGATCGAGCAGCCCGAGCGCTACATCGAATTCGCGGCGCTGTCGCGCGTCGGCGTCGCCGCGATCGGCGCGATCCAGGACGAGATCGCGCAGAAATTCCCGGAAATCGCCGCCGACACGACCGCTCGCCAGTTCTGTGGCGCAATGGTCGCCGACGTGATGCGGCGCCGCGGCCATGACGTCGTGCAGGCGCGCGGCCGGATCGGCGGCGCGCTGTTCAGCTACGGCGCGGTGTTCAGCCAATATCCGCAGCGCTTGCCGTTCGCGGACGTCGTCGCCGCGCTCGCCCGGATGCCCGATACGCTCGCCGCGGCCGTCGCTCGCGTGCCCGTGCCCCTGTGGACGCAGCGCCCGGACGGCACGGGTTTCTCGCTGGTCGAGCACGCGTGCCACCTGCGCGACCTCGACGCGGTCTTTGCCGAGCGCATCGACGCGGTGCGCACCGCGGACCTGCCGGTGATCGCGTCCGTCGACGGCACCGCGCTCGCCGCAGCGCGCGACTACCTGCATCAGGACCTCACGGCGGCGCTCGACGCGTTCCGCGGCGCGCGGCAGCGGCTGTGCGCGACGCTCACGACGCTGGACGCAGCGCAGTTGACCCGCTGCGGGCTGCGCGACGGCATCCGCCGCATGTCGCTCGACGACCTCGTGCGCGAGCTGCTCGACCACGACCGCACGCACGGCCTCGAACTCGACGAACTGCTCGCCGAACTGAACCTGCCGCCCGCCACCGACGAAACGACACTGCCCGCATGAATCCGCTCACGCCGGTCGTCGCCATCCACGGCTTCATCGGCACGTTCGACATGCCCGGCTGGCGCGGACCGCACGTCGCGCCGGCTGACAACCCGTAGGGTCTGCAGAAATTTGGTTGAAAGGCGCCCTTGCTAGAGTCGGTTCGCATGGGGTTTCCGAGGAGGCCTGCCCGTCAGGCGGACACGAATGCGACGATTGACGACCATAGCGCGCGCCTTTTGGCTGGTCCTGCTGCTGGCCGTCGCCGGCCCCGCCTGCGCATTCCAGTCGCGGGTCGTGGCGATTCCGAGCGAGACGATGCGCGAAACGTTCGCGGCGACGGTCGTGTTGCCCGATGCATACGTGCACGGCAGCCGCACCGAGCGCTTCCCGGTGGTCTACGCGCTGCACGGCTCGGGCGGCGACCATACCGACTGGACGTCGAACACGCGGATCGGCGAGCTGGCCGACCGCTATCACGTGATCCTCGTGATGCCCGACGGCGGCCACGAGAGCTGGTACATCGACAGCCCGTTCGATTCGGGCAGCCGCTATGAAACCTTCGTCGGCAAGGAAGTCGTATCGTACGTCGACGGGCATTTCCGCACGATTGCGGCAAAACACGCACGCGCGATCACCGGGCTCAGCATGGGTGGCTTCGGCGCGCTGCGCATCGCGCTCGACGAACCCGGCACGTTCGGCGCGGTCGGCAGCATCAGCGGCGCGGTCGATCCGCGCAATTGCGAGGACGAACCGGGCATCGACCACGTGTTCGGCGATCCCGGGCGACACCCGTCGTTCTGGAACCGCAACGCGATCATCGAAAGCGCCCGCACGTTCATGCACGCGCATATGGACCTGACGATCGATTGCGGTCGCGACGATTCCTTTGTCGGCTCGAACCGCACGCTGCACGAGCGGCTCATCGCGCTCGGCGTGCCGCACGACTACGCGGAGCGGGCCGGCGGCCATACGTGGGATTACTGGGCGAACGCGATCCGCTATCAGGTGCGGTTCTTCGCGACGTCGTTCGAGCGCAGTGGTTACGCGTTCCACCATCACGCCGACGTCGCGAGCCACGCGGCCGATACGCCGCACGCGGGCTGACACCCGTCATGCAGCGGCAATGAATGCGTCGTATGACGCCGTACCGTGTCGATTGCGTGAAGGCCGGTTCGATTCGACCGGCACGAGGACGTGAACGCGTCGATCGTTGCGATCGACGCGGGTAGTGGAATCAGTTGCGCTGCTGCGCGTCCGTGTTCACCACGCGATCGAAATATTCCTGCGCACGCGCGAGTTCGTCGAGCGCACGATCGAGCCGGGACATCGCCATTGCATACTCGACCGACGATGTTTCATCGTCGGCCTCGCCGCGCACCGCGCGAAACGCCTGATCGACGTTGCGCGTCGCCTCGACGAAGCGTTGTGCGGCCCAGGCTTCTCGCGAACGGATGTGGGTCGACATCGACACTTCTCCCTCAGGTTGCTGTGTGAAGCAAGCCGACGCTCAGTGTGCGTGGTGCGCATGGCGACGGCATGACCAACTGCCAACTGCCTGTCGACATATCGGCCGCCGCGCGAGCGCGCTTCGTGCCGATTGTCTCTCTGCGCTCGTCGATCCGCCACGACGAGATTGCAACAATGTCTTGCGCGAACCGGAACGGCTGTCGCGCGTGCGCGTGTGATCCGCGCTTCTTTTCCCCTGCTTCTGGCTTCTGGCTTCTGGCTTCTGCCTTCTGGCTTCTGGCTTCTGGCTTCTGGCTTCTGGCTTCCGGCTTCCTGCTCCTGCTCCTGCTCCTGCTCCTGCTCCTGCTCCTGCTCCTGCTCCTGCTCCTGCTCCTGCTCCTGCTCCTGCTTCTCGCCTCTCGCCTCTCGCCTCTCGCCTCTCGCCTCTCGCCTCTCGCTTCTCGCGTCCTTCTCCAGCGCCCTGCTCCTTCAACCGTCGAGCACGCGCGTCACGCGCGGCCGACGCGCGGATGCGTCATTCCGCCGAACGCTTCCGGCTCGCCCGGCGACAGGTCGAACAGATCCTGCGTGAGGCTGCGCGCGTGCTCGGCAGCAGGCCGGCTGCGCAGGCGCGCCGCATGCGACGGCGCGACATACGCCGCCGCGGTTTCGATCGGCGGAACATCGAACAGGTCGCGCGTGAACCCGCGCACGTCTTCCGTCGACGAGCGGCCACGCAGACGCGTGACCAGTTCGACGAACCGGTCGAAGTCGCCGTCGCGGGTCGCCTTGTTTACGTCCGCGAGATCGCGCGCCTTCAGCACGCTCGGCTGCGCGAGCCGCACGAAATACGGCGCCTCGAGCTCGACCGACAGCGCGAGCGGATAGCTCTTGCCGGCCTGCTCCGCGCCGCGCGCGCCAGTCCGGTCCGCGCAATCGACGACCACCGCGCCTTGCGCGGCGCCAAGGCGCTTGCCCGTGCTCACGCTGCGCAATTGGTCCGGATACACGCGCAGACGCGTGCCGATCGTCAGCGCAGTGGATGACGCACACACCAGCGCGTAGTGCTGCTCGCGCGGACGGCCGGACGGCAGTTTCGCGCGGCTCGTGATGAACGTATGCGGCGGCAGTTGCCGCACCTGGCCGCCCGCATCGACCCACGCATTCCACAGCAGCACGTTGCCGCGCCCGACCATGCGCGTGCGCGCCGCGACCGGCGAGAACAGCGCGAGCAGCGAGCCCGTGCGATGCGCGGCGACCTGCGCGCTGCTGCCGAGCGGCTGGTTGATCCCCCACAGAAACCGTCCGCCCCCCAGCCGGCGCTCCCATTCCTTGCGGAGCACCACGGTGGCGAGCTCTTCGCCGGACTCGGTGCCGATCTTGGTCCAGCAAAACGTGCGAGGGAGGTGTTTCAGCGTCATCAACTTTCCAGGGGTGCAGCAGCTTGCCAGCTTCAGCAAGTCATTCAATATCCGTAACTGTATAGGTATAATGCATGACATGGAAGGCCCAGACCAAGATTTTCCCGTTGAAGACCTGTTGCGCCGATTGGCGGCGGATACCCGCTCGTCCAGCGAAATTGCGCGACTTTCCGGGGTCAGCCAGCCAACCGTGTCGCGTCTTCGGCAGTCGAACGGGCGCCGCCTGCGCCGCAGCGCGCCATTCAATAAGCTATGCACTTTCTACGGCGTCGACGTGCACCCGTCGCGCCGCCGCTACAACGAATTGCTGCGCGACGCGATCGTCGACGCGTGGGACGGCTCGGACGAGCACGGGCGCGCGCTGCTGGTCGTGATCCAGGGATTGAAGGACCTGCAAGGCAAGGCCGACGACGGTTGACGTCACGGGTCGGCTCGCCGGGTGCGGCGGCTTGCAGTCAGCCGCGCATCGAGTGGGCGCGAAACGACATCACGCGGGCGGTGACGATCGAGGTCGTCACCGCCCGCGTTGCATCGTGAGAGGGAAATGCGCGTTCGTTGCCGGGGAGCGCGCGGCGGCAGGCGTCAGCGCCCGGTCACATGTTTGGCTCGGCCAGACGGCGCTCCTTGCTCCTCGCACGCGCCCGAAGGAAGTCGTCTTCAGGGACGACCGGCAACGCACATTCGCAAGCCCGTTATCAGCGTGAACAGGCCCTAAGGGAATTGCCAGGTTACGGGCGCGCGGATTGCCGGGGCGAGCCAGGATCGGTGACGAAGCCGATCTTCGTGAGGCCGGCGGCTTGCGCAGCGGACAGCAACTTCGCGACGCCGTCGTAGCGTGCCGCGCGATCCGCCGACAGACGCAGTTCAGGCTGCGGCATTGCGCGGGCCGCGGCCGCGAGCCGCGCGCGCAACTCGGTGTCCGGGATCGCCTGCGCATCCCAGCTCACGCGGCCGCTTGCATCGATTGCGACATCCACGTGCGGCGTGCGCAGATCCTCGCGCTGGCTGCTCGCATGCGGCAACGCAATACGCGCGGCGTGATGCAGCACCGGCAATGTCACCATGAATACCACCAGCAGCACGAGCATCACGTCGATCAGCGGCGTCATGTTGATGTCGGCTGCGAGCGCCAATCCGTCCTCACGGTCGTCGGGTCCGGCGTTCATGCGCGTGCTCCTGCGACGGCCGGCTGCGCTTCGGTCGACATGGCGGTTGACGTATCGGTCGACGCATCGGTCACCCGGTCCGGCCGCCCCGCGGTCGCGGGACCGCTGCCCGTCAGCAGCAACAGGTGCAGCCCGTGTGCGAAACGGTTGAGCCGCGCGACGATATCGCGCGACAGCCGCGCCAGCGTGTTGTAGCCGAGCACGGCGGGGATCGCGACGCACAGCCCGAACGCCGTCATCACGAGCGCCTCGCCGACCGGCCCGGCCACCCGGTCGAGGCTCACATCGCCGGCCGCGCCGAGCGACAGCAGCGCGTGATAGATCCCCCAGACGGTACCCAGCAGCCCGACGAACGGCGCGGTGCTGCCGATCGACGCGAGCAGGCCGAGCCCGCGCTGCATCCGCGCCGCCGATTCGTCGACCGATGTCTTCAGGCTGCGCGACAGCCAGTCGCTCGGGTCGATCCGGTCGTGCAGCCGGTGCCGGCTCGCTTCGTGATGCGCGATCGCCGCTTCACCCGCGCGCACGAGATCGAAGTACGGCATGCCCGGCCCGCCGAACCCGCGCATCCCGCCGGCCATGCCGTCGGCGTCCCAGAAGCGCGCTTCCGCGCGCGCCGCGCGGCGCCGGATGCCGACGAGTTCGATCACCTTGATCACGATCACCGTCCACGACGCGATCGACATCGCGACGAGCAACAGCGCAACCGCACGCGTCATCGGGTCGCCTTGCGCCCACAAATGGCTGATTCCATAGTCCGTCATGATGAAGTGTCCTGTCACTCGTCGAGATTGAACGTGATCGGCGCGCGCGCCCGTGTCGGCATCGGCGCACCGTTCTCCACATGCGGCGCGCAGCGGCTCGCCAGCACCGCTTCGCGCGCCGCCGCATCGAGACGCGGATAGCCGCTGCCGGTCACGACACGCGCGGCGACGACCCGGCCTGTTGCATCGGTCTCCAGCTCGACGAGCACGGTGCCGTGCTCGCCCATGCGCAGCGACTGCGGCGGGTAGTCGGGTTTGGTCAGCGCGCATTCGGGATGCGCGACGAAGCGCGGTGTCGCGGGGGCTTGGGCTTGAGCTTGAGCTTGGGCTTGGGCTTGGGCTTGGGCTTGGGCTTGGGCTTGGGCTTGGGCTTGCGTCTGCGTCTGCGTCCGCGCCGCATCGTTTCGCGGCACACCGTGTCGCTCGGCTTCGGCGGCGCCAGGAACCGGCCGCGACGGTGCAGGCGCGTCATGCACCAGCGGCCGGGCTCGAGCAGGTACGGTCGGCTTTGTCGCTGACAACTCGCTGCTCGCCGACGGTCGGGGCACGGACATCGCGCGATGCATCGCACGCGACGCTGCTGGCGACTCCGCCGCTGTCGCAGTCACTGTCGAAGTCTCAGGCGTCGGCGCAATCAGCGCCGCCACCATTACCTGCCGCTGCACCGGCACGCTACGCACGACCTGTTCGCGTGCAAGCAGCACAAACACACCCACATGCAGCACGCACACACCCGCGACGACCGACGCGACGCGCATCCTGCGATGACCCGCGCGACCGCTGAAGACGTCGCTCGCCCCGGCGGCCTCTCGCACATCGAAGGCAGCGGTGCTCATCGCAAGCCCCGTCCCGCGTTCGCCAACCCTCTCGCCTGCGCACGAACTCGCCGCCATGAAGAGGACTGCATATCGATCGTCCCGATATCCATCGCTTCGCCTCGTTCGCTCCCGCCGTCGTCGTCGCCGTCTGTCGTCAGCCGTCGCACGCCGCCCCGCATTGCGCGAGTGAATTCTCCTTGCTGCGAAAGATCAGCGGCTGTTCGTCGCGCGGCGCGGTTCGCCGCGCGAATTGCACCGCCTGCTCGACCTGGCCGTGATGCGCGGACTTCGCACACACCGGATCGGCTTCCTTCGGATCGCCGGCCAGCAGGTACGCCTGGCACCGGCATCCGCCGTGATCCGCATGCCGCTCGTCGCATGTGCGGCACGGCTCGCGCATCCAGCCGTCGCCGCGAAACGCGTTGAATGCGTCGCTGTCGTACCAGATCTCCTTCAGCGACCGGTCGCGCACGTTCGGCAGCGCAAGCCCCGGCAGCGACCGCGCGGCGTGGCACGGCAGCGCGATGCCGTCCGGTGCGACGCCGAGAAACACCGAGCCCCAGCCGTTCATGCACGCCTTCGGGCGCTGCTCGAAATAGTCGGGCACGACGAACAGGATCCGGCAACGCTCGCCGACCAGCTTCCGATAGCGGTTGACCGTTTCCTCGGCCTCGCGCACCTGTTCGACGGTCGGCATCAGCTGGTCGCGGTTCAGCATCGCCCAGCCGTAGTACTGCGTGTTCGCCAGCTCCAGGTAATCGGCGCCGAGATCGAGCGCCATCTCGATGATCTGGCCCACGTGCGGCAGGTTGTAGCGATGCAGCACGCAGTTGAGCACCATCGGGTAGCCGTGCGCCTTGATGAGCCGCCCGACGCTGCGCTTCAGCTCGAACGTGCGCGTGCTGGTCAGGAAGTCGTTCAGCTCGCGCGTCGAGTCCTGCAGCGACAGCTGGATGTGGTCGAGCCCGGCGGCCTTGAGCCGCTCGATGCGCGACGCGTTCAGCCCGATGCCCGACGTGATCAGGTTCGTGTAGAAGCCGAGCCCGCGCGCATGCGCGACGAGCGTCTCGAGGTCGCCGCGCTGCAGCGGCTCGCCGCCCGAGAAGCCGATCTGCGCGGCGCCGAGCGCGCGCGCGTCGCGGATGACCGCGCGCCACGCGTCGGTATCGAGCTCCGCGCCGTGCGTCGCGAAGTCGACGGGGTTGTAGCAGAACGCGCAATGCAGCGGGCAGCGGTACGTGAGCTCCGCGAGCAGCCACAGCGGCGCGGACGGACGGGAAGTGTCGGGTGCCATGTCAGTCGAGCCAGCCGCGCAGTCGCGCATGATCGAGGAAGCGGTAGACGTCAGCCGCGAGATCCGACTGGCTGAACAGGCGCTCGAGTTCGCCGATGATGTCGTCCAGTTCGCGCGTGCCGTCGCAGCGCGCGAGAATCTCGCCCGCGCTCGGGTTGAGCTTGACCATCCCTTCCGGATAGAGGAGCACGTAGGCATCCTGGGCCGCCTCCCATTGCAGGCGGTACATGCCCCTCAGGCAGGGGCGCAGCGGCACGCCGCTGGCGGCTTCGATCGCGTTCATGCGGGATAGGCCCTTTCGACGGCGTCGAGCATCGACCATAGAATGTCGAGCTTGAATTGCAGAATGCCGAGCGCGCGCTGCTGCGCTTCCGGCGTCGTGAAATGCTGCAGCGTGACCGCGAGCCCGTGCTCGACGTCGCGCTGCGCGAGCGGCACGCGGCTGCGGAAGTAATGCAGCCCGTCCGGCTCGATCCATGGGTAATGCGACGGCCAGCCCGCGAGCCGGTCGAGGTGGATCTGCGGCGCGAACATCTCCGTCAGCGACGAGCACACGGCTTCCTGCCAGGGCGCGCGCCGTGCGAAATTGACGTACGCGTCGACCGCGAAGCGCACGCCGGGCAGCACGTGTTCGAGCGACCACAGCTCGGCGCGATCGACACCGCACGCCTCGCCGAGCCGCACCCACGCCTCGATGCCGCCTTCGTTGTCGCCCTGGCCGTCGTGGTCGATCAGCCGCTGGATCCACAGCCGCCGCGTGTCGCGATCGGGGCAGTTCGACAGGATCGCCGCATCCTTGAGCGGGATGTTGATCTGGTAGTAGAAGCGGTTCGCGACCCAGCCGCGAATCTGCTCGGGCGAACACGCGCCGCTGTTGAGCCGCCGGTTGAACGGGTGATGGATGTGATAGCGCGATTCGAGCGCGTGCAGGCGCGCCTCGAATTCGGCAGGAGTCCATGGCGTTGCGTGCAACGCCGTAGCGGGGATCGGTGCGTTCATCGTCATACCTCGAATTGCATGCCGTCGTGCGCGACGTCGATGCCATGCGCGCGCAGGCGCGCGTGCTCGGCGGAATGCGGGTCGAGAATCGGGTTCGTGTTGTTGATGTGCGTGAGCACCTTGCGCGTGCGCGCGGGCAGCACGTCGAGCCAGTCGATCATGCCGGGCTGCCCGTGTTCCGCGCACTGCGCGAGATGCCCCATGTCGGCCGCGTGCTTGCTCGACAGGCCGAGGTCGATCATCTCGGTGCCGGTCCAGAACGTGCCGTCCACCAGCACGAGATCGGCGCCGTCCATCGCCGCGCGCACGTCGTCGGTGACGGCAGCGAGACCCGGCGCATAGAACGCGCGCCGGCCGCTCGCGACGTCTTCGATCGACAGCGCGATGTTGTCGCCGGGCGCGGCCGACGCGCGCCGCGGCGAATAAGGCGGCGCCTTGCTGTCGACAGGAATCGCGGTGAAGCGGATCCCGCGCGCCGCCGGCACCGTGAACGGCTCGTCGAGCGCGATCGTGTGCGCATCGACGCCGCAGTAGTGGCCGAGCAGCGGCACGAGCGGCAACCCGGTCGACAGGTCGTCGAGCACCGGCGCGCTCGCGTAGAGCGGCAGCGGCGTCGAACGCTCGCGCAGCATCAGCAGGCCCGTCACGTGATCGATCTGCGCATCACACAGCACGACGGCGGCGATTCCGCTGTCGCGGATCGCGCGCGCCGGCTGCAAATCCGGATCCGCGCGCAACTGGGAAAGAATGTCGGGCGACGCGTTGACGAGGACCCAGTCGATGCCGTCGTCGCTGACCGCGATCGACGACTGCGTGCGCGGCATCACGTGGCCGCTTCCGCTGCGCGCGCGGCGACAGTTCGCGCAATTGCAGTTCCATTGCGGCAGGCCGCCGCCGGCTCCCGAGCCGAGTATCTTGATCTTCATGGGCGTCAGCTCCCGAGGCCGCCCGCGTCACCCGCGGCAAAACGGGCGGCACGGGCAGCGCATCGCGCGGCGATCAGCGGTTGGCGATGTACATCGTGATTTCGAAGCCGAAGCGCAGGTCGGTGTAAGACGGGGTCGTCCATTGCATGATGTGTCTCCTTGTTGAGTTGGTGAGTCGCGTTGGTGAGTCGAACAACCGCTGCAATCCGGCGGTCGATTCCTCTTCAGCAAGGAGCGTGCCGATGTCGTACTTTGCCCGCGCGACGCCGGCACATCGCCGTCACCCGGGCACCGGGATGGAATTCTTACGAATAGCCGACAGAACGCGCGCGCATGCGATCCGCCGCCCCGGCGGCACGACACGCGGGGGCGGTGACAGGTGTTGAATCGTTGAACACCGGTGTTGCAACGGGTGTTGCAACTTGACACACCGGCTGTGACGGATCGCGTGGCCGCTATTGCGCGGCCTGCGCGTCAGCTTTCGTCGGACGGGTGGCGGTCCGCATCGGCCGCCGGCATCTTCCGGTAGATCGTGTTGCGCGAGACGCCGAGCGCGCGCGCGGCGGCGGACACGTTGCCGCCATGACGCGCCAGCGCGGCGGCAATCGCGGACGCGGCGACGTCCTGCAGACGCGCGTCGGCGGGCGGGATCGGATCCGCGGCGCACGGTGCGGCGGACAGTGCGGCGGACGAATCGTGCGCGGCCTGCTCGGCCTGAGCATCGCCGCGCCGCAGGTCATCGAAGAAATCGTCCGGCAAATGCTCGCGCCGGATCTCGCCATCGTCGTCGACCATCGCCGCCGCCGTGCGCAGCAGGTTGCCGAGCTGGCGGAAGTTGCCGGGCCACGTGCAGCGCACGAACAGCGCCATCACGTCCGGCGCGACGGACAGCGGCGGGCAGTCGGGGCCCGCAAACGCTTCCCGTTGCAGCATCTTCTGCACGACGACCGCGAGATCCGTGCGGTCGCGCAGCGGCGGCAGGCGCACCACGAGGCCGTTCAGCCGGTAGTAGAGATCCTCGCGGAAGCGGTTCTGCGCAATCATGTCGCGCAGGTCGCGGTGCGTCGCGCAGATGATCGCGATGTCCACGGCGATCGTCTTCGTCGACCCGAGCGGGTTGACGAGCCGCTCCTGCAGCACGCGCAACAGCCGCACCTGCAGCGGATACGGCATGTCGCCGATCTCGTCGAGGAACAGCGTGCCGCCGTTCGCCTGCAGCAGCTTGCCGATCGCCCCCTTGCGGCGCGCGCCGGTGAACGCGCCCTCTTCGTAGCCGAACAGCTCGGATTCGATCAGCGTCTCCGGAATCGACGCGCAGTTGACCGCGACGAACGGCCCGTCGCGCCGCGGCGAGTCGTTGTGGATCGCCTGCGCGAGCAGCTCCTTGCCGGTGCCGGTCTCGCCGGTGATCAGGATCGGAATGTCCTTGCCGATCACCTTGCGCACCTTCGCGATCACGCACGCGACCTGCGGATCGCCGGTGTCGAGATAGTTGAGCCGCGACAGCCCCGCCGATGTGCCCGGCATCGGGGCCGGCACCGCGCTCACGCGCGCGGCCGGCGCGCCTGCGTCGTGGACGTCCGTCGGCCGACTGCCTTCGGCGAGCGTCGCGCGCCGGAAGCGCACGCGCGCGCAGACCACCGCGCCATTGCCGAGATTCAGCATCAGGTGCGGGTCGGTACTGGCGCGCATGCGGTCGATCAGCTGCGCGCTCGTGATGTCGAACAGCGACGACAGCGTGTGCGCGCGCAGCGCGGCGAGCGGCATGCCGAGCTGGAACTGCGCGCTGCGATTGGCCGACAGGAAGCGGCCGTCGGCGGTGAACGCGACGATCCCCTCCATCAGCGTGCCGAGGAACTCGGGACGGCCATGGAACGACACCTGCAGCGTTTCCTGAAAGGTCGTCGTGAACAGATGATTCTCGATCATCTGCACCGACATCTTCGCGAGCGCCATCGTGTGCTGGTGATAGCTGCGGTGGTCGCCCGTCACGTCGAGCACGCCGATCGCGTCGCCGTACGGGTCGAGGATCGGCACGCTCGAACAGGTCAGGAAGCGGTTCGCGGCCAGGAAGTGCTGGTCGCCGTGGACGACCATCGGGCACAGCTCGGCGAGCGCCGTGCCGATCGCGTTGGTGCCCTGCCGGTTCTCCGCCCAGTTCGCGCCCGGGCGCAGCGCGACCTTCTCCGCGCGGCGCAGGAAGTCGTCGTCGCCGATCGAATGCAGGATCAGGCCTTCCGCGTCGGTCAGCACGATCATGCTCTGCGTGTTGACGATCTGCTCGTGCAGCGTCTCCATCACCGGCATCGCATGCACGCACAGCACGCGGTTCTGCTCGCGCTTCAGGACCAGCCCCGCGCTCGACAGCACGTCGTAGTCGGGGCGTGCCGATACCTGCAGGCCAAACGTCTCGGACCGCTCATGGGCTTTCTGGATCGACGGTGCGGGCCAGCCAGCGGGATGCGCGGCCCGTGATCCGGCCGCCTGATCTGCGTCATCGCGCATTGTCTCCTCCGGGGATCCTTCCGGTCATCTGCCGGACTCTTTGCCGTCATTGCAAGCAAGCATCGGGCCACGCGAGCGTCGCGGCGCGGATGGACGCTCCTGTGACGGTCATGCAGCGCAAAATGAAAGTTTGATGTAAGGCATCGACCAGTCGTGCTCACGCTTGTCGAGTCGCCGGACAGGTCGGCCTTCGTGATACAGCGATTGCAAGGCTCGCGGCTACCCGTGCGAATCCCGATCTTCGCGGCTGGCGTGATTCTGGCTTTGCTCCAGATCAAGCCCGGCAGTTGCTCGGACGCACACGCGGCCGAGTGACGGCTGTCCCTATTTCGCTCAAGCCACAACGACATGACGCCTGCCCCGATTCGAGCCATATCGTCGCCCGCGATGCCGGGGTCGTCTGCCGCGCCTGCCGCACCCGTTCACCGGCGCCTGCACCGCGACGCGCAGTCGATCGCGTTTGCCGTAGCCGGCGCTGCGCACGGCCACCCGGTCGTCGTACTGCACGGCGGGCCCGGTAGCGGCAGCCAGGCCGGCATCCTGCGCCTGTTCGACCTGACGCGCACACGCGTCGTGCTCGTCGACCAGCGCGGCGCGGGCGCGTCCGCGCCGCGCGGCGGCACGCGTCACAACAGCACCGCTCGGCTGATCGGCGATCTGGAGGCGGTGCGCGAGCAGCTCGGCATTGCGCGCTGGGGCGTCGTCGGCGGATCGTGGGGCGCCGCGCTTGCGCTCGCGTATGCGGGCACGCATCCCGCGCGGGTGACCGGCGTCGTGCTGCGCGGCCTGTTCCTGACATCGCCACGCGAAGTCCGCCGCCTGTTCACGACGTCGCGCACGCGCGCGCCCCGCGAATGGCGGCGCCTGTGTGTGGCAGCCAACTGCAGCCAGCCGGATCGTCTGCTGTCGTGCTGCGCGCGGCGGCTGCGTCCCGGCGCGGGCGCGGCCCGGCAGCGCGCGGTGGCGCTCGCGTGGCGCGCGTACGAAAACGCCGTCCTCGCATCGCCGCAAACGCGCCGCTCACCCGCGCACGCGATCCGCTCGCACAAGATCGTCAGCCGGCTGGTCGACAAGTACCGGATCCAGGCGCGTTACCTGCAGCGCGATTGCTGGCTCGGCGAACGCCACGTGCTCGCGCTCGCACGTCGGGCGGCAGATGCAGGCGTGCCGCTGTTCGCCGCGCACGGGATGCACGATCCCGTTTGCCCGGTCGGCAACGTCGCCCGCCTCGCGCGTGCCGCGCCCGAGGTCGAGATCGAGCGCGTGCACGCCGGACATCTGGCAAGCGACCCGGCGTTGGCACGCAGCGTCGCCCGCGCGGTGCGTGCAATGTTCGCGGCGGCGCCGTTCACATGACAGCGCATCTCGCACGGCCGGGCGCCTGCTCACGGAGCACCGGCAACGAGCGTCGGCTCCCAGCGTCGCGCGCGGCGCATGCGATGTTCGCGGCAGCGCTGTTCACGTGACGGTGCAAGCCGGGCACGGCCCGGCGCCTGTTCACGCCGTGACCCGACAACAAGCGCAGCCGCGCAACACTCAATCCCACGCATAACGCACGCCGACCCACGCGCCACGCGGCGCGCCCGGTCCGACGAACTGTTCGTTGACCGGATTCGCGCCGTCGAACGTGTGATTCGGCCCGTTGAAGAAATTCTGGCCGAGCACGCCGAAGCTCGCGTAGCGTTTGTCGAACAGGTTCGTCACGCTCGCGAACACCTCGAACCGCTTCGTGATCCGATACCGCATGTCGAGATCGACGAGCACGTAGCCCGCGATCTTGCCGTTCACGTCCTGGTTGCTCTCGTCGCCGCGCGCGTACACGCCGCTGCGCCACGTGACGTTCGCGCCGATGTCCCACGCGGGCGTCGCCGCGTAGTCGAGCCGCAGCTTCACCGTGTGCGCGGGAATGCCGGGGATATGGTCGCCCGGCTTGACCGTCACGTTGCCGTTCGCGTCCGCCGCCGAGTTCGCCGGGCTGTGTTCGGTCCACGACGAACGGTAGGTCGCATCGACATAGCTGTACGAGAGCCCGACGCCGAGCCGGCCGAGCTGCGTGCGGCCCGCGAGTTCGATGCCCTGGCGCCGCGTGTCGCCGACATTGCGGAAATAGCCCTGCGCACTCGCGGGACTGCTGATGAACTGGATGTCGTCCGTCAGCGTCGTACGATAGGCGGCGGCGCTCCAGGTCGTCGCGGCACCGATGCGGCCGCGCGCGCCGACTTCGAACGTCTTCGAGATCACCGGCTTGAGCGCCGGGTCGGCGATGAAGTCGTTCGGCAGCGAACACGGCGCGGCGGGGTCCGCGCACGCGAGCTCGATCGCGGTCGGCGAGCGCATCCCTTCGTTGTAGGTCGCATACGCGGTGAAACCCACGACCGGGTTCCAGTTGAGCCCCACCGCCGGGTTGAAGCGCGAGAACGTGTGGTTGCCGTCGAGCAGCGGCTGCACGCCGCTCTCGTCGCCGATCTGCGACTTCGACCAGTCGTAGCGGCCCGACAGCGTCAGCGTCCAGTGCGGTGTCAGCGACAGCGCGTCGCTCAGGTACACGCCGAAGTTCGCATTGCGCGTCTTCGCGTTCGTCTGCTGGACGAAATCGCCGACGCCGATCGCCGCGCGCGTGTCGGTGAAATACGCATCCTGCGACGACGCGACGTAGCTCGAGTTCGCGAAATCGGCCGCGACGCCCGCGATCAGCTGGTTCGCCATCCCGCCGAGCTTGCCGAGCAGCGTGAGCTGCAGGCTGCCGCCGTAGCTGTCGGTGACGATCGTCGATTGCGCGTTGGTGCCCTGCACCGTGTCGACCGTGCCGTCCTCGCCGACCGATCCGAAATCGGTGTTGTTGTTGCTGCTGAGGTTGCTGTTGCGTAGATGCCGGTAGTACGCGTTGCCGCTCAGCTCGACGTGCTCGCCGAAAAAGCGGTCGCCCGACAGCGTCACGTATTCGGCGCTGTTGCGGTTCAGGTCCGGATACGTATACGCCTGCTTCCGGTTGTCGAGGAACGAGCGCGGGATCGTCTGGGTGCCGTACAGCGTGTTGTCCGCGCCGCCCGCGGAGATCGACAGCGTCGTGTCCGCATCGGTGTAGCGCAGCTTGCCGAACGCCTGCCGCACGCGGCTCGCGTTGTGGTCCGCCCAGCCGCCGTCGTTCGCGACGTTCGCGGTCGCGTAGTAGTCGAGGTTCGAGCCGATCGTGCCGCCCTGCTCGATGTCGGCGGTCTTGCGGCCCCACGAGCCGCCCGACACTTCCGCTTCGCCGCCCGGATTCGACTTGCCGTTCTTCGTCGTGATCGCGAGCGCGCCGCCGAGCGTATTGCGTCCGTACACCGGATTGGAGCCCGGAATCAGCTGCATCCGGTCGATTGCCTGCGTGGGCAGGATGTCCCAGTTCACGACGTCGCCGAACGCCTCGTTCACGCGCACGCCGTCGACGAATACCGACAAGCCCTGCGGCGTGCCGAGCAGCGGCGACGCGGTGAAGCCGCGATAGTTGACGTCCGTCTGGTACGGGTTGCCCTGCGCTTCCGAGATCGTCACGCTCTGCAGGTTCGCGGCGAAGAAATCGGTCAGCGTCAAGCGATGCTGTGCGTCGAGCTCCGCCGCGCGCACCGTCTGCACGTTCGCCGGCACCTTCGACAGCGGCGTGCCGATTCCGAGCAGCGGCGTCGTGCCGACGACAACCACCGCAGGCAGCGTATCGGCCGACGTTTGCGGCACGGCTGCGGCCGGCGGCGCGGCGCCGGCGGGCGTCGCAGCAGGCCCCACCGTGGCAGCGCCGCCCGCATTCTGCTGCGCGCGCACGCCGGCCGGCGACAGTCCGAACAGCGCGATCGCGCCGAGTGTCGAGCCGAAAATCGCGCTGACTTGCCGCGCGCGCCGGCCGCCTTGCATCGCGTTGCGCCGCCCGACTGCCTTTGGCCTCCTGATCATTTCCGTTGTCTCCGTCTTTATGTTCCGCCGTATCTTGCTGTGCGACGCGCGGCGATATGTTGCCGCGAAGCGATCCTGCGAGAACCGTGCCAGCACCGCCAGCGCGGCGCGCGCAAGCAGCGCCGCCCACGCCGCCACCGTTTCCGTGCGACGTGCGCATGCGGCGGCGCACGTGTCACAGGCGCCGTGTCACCTGTCATGTTTGGCAACACCTCGCGCATCGCGGTGTACCTGAATGCAACACCTTCGTTGACGCCGTTGCGCAATGCCTCCGACGCCGCGCGGCGCGCGATACGCCCGTGTGCCGAACCGTGCGGCCTTCGCCGCGCGATGGCATGCGACTTGCGTGAACGGCAGCGCACTCGGCCCGGAACCCCACACCGTGCCGGCGCGACGAACCGTTCGCGGCGGTGCGACCACAATGACTCAGGAGACAACCATGAAGAAACTCTCGGCTTCAGCGAGCCGGCTGGCGACGATCGGAATCGCGGTGGCTGCCGCCGTCGCGCTGAACCCCGGCCTCGTCGAGGCGGCCGCGGACTACCCGGCCGTGACCTACCAGCGGCTGACCGATGCGCACACCGATCCGGGCTGGCTGACCTACTACCGCACCTACGACGGCCGGTCGCATTCGCCGCTCAAGCAGATCGACACGTCGAATGCGAAGGATCTCAAGCAGGTGTGGGCCTACAAGTTCCCCGCCGACCTGAAGCAGGGCTTCGAAGCGACGCCGATCGTCAACGGCAACTATCTGTTCGTGACGACGCCGAAGGACAACGTCTACGCATTCGATGCGAAGACGGGCAAGCAGCTGTGGAAATACGAGCCGAAGCTCGGCCCGGCAGCGTTCAAGACCGCGTGCTGCGACGTCGTCAACCGCGGCGTCGCGCTGTACGGCAAGAACGTCTATGTCGCGATGCTGAGCGGCGAAATCGCGGCGCTCGACGCGCAGACCGGCACGCTCGTGTGGAAGAAGCAGATGTTCGAGCCGGGCCTCGGCTACTCGTTCTCGCTCGCGCCGCTCGCGCTCGACGGCGCGATCGTCGTCGGCACGTCAGGCGGCGAGTACGGGATTCGCGGCTACATCGTCGCGCTGAATCCGGAGAATGGCTCGGAGGTCTGGAAACGCTACACGATCCCGGCTTCCGGACAGAAGGGCTCGGAAACCTGGCCCGACGGCATGCAGGATCACGGCGGCGGCGCCGCGTGGCTGACCGGCACGTACGACGCCGCGTCCCGCACGCTGTACTGGGGTGTCGGCAACCCCGGCCCGTGGCTCGCGGCGCTGCGCCCCGGCGACAACCTGTATTCCGACTCGCTGCTCGCGCTCGATGCGAAGAACGGCAACCTGAAGTGGCACTATCAGTACACGAACCATGACACGTGGGACTACGACGGCGTGAACGCGGCGGTCCTCGCGGACATCAAGTACAAGGGCAAGGACTACGACGCGATCATCCACGCGGACCGCAACGGCTTCTTCCACGCGATCGACCGCACGACCGGCAAGCTGATCTATGCGACGCCGTTCGTGAAAGCGTTGTCGGTCACCGGCTACACGGCTGACGGCAAGCCGATCCAGGACGAATCGAAGTTCCCGAAGGCCGGCACGACGATCGAAACCTGCCCGAGCTTCCTCGGCGGCAAGAACTGGTGGTCGATCTCGTACGACCAGGAACGCAACATCGCGGTCGTGCCCGCGCTGCACGCGTGCATGAGCCTGACCGGCAAGTCGGTCAGCTACATGGAAGGTCTGCCGTATCTCGGCGAAGGTTTCGAGATCAAGCCTGAACCGGGCAGCGAGGGCTACGGCGAACTGACGGCAATCGACGTGAATACCGGCAAGAAGCTGTGGAGCCACTGGTCGAAGAAGCCGTGGAACGGCGGCGTCGCGACCACCGCGAGCGGCCTCGCGTTCAGCGGCTCGCTCGACGGCCACCTGTACGCGTTCGACACGGCGACCGGCAAGGTGCTCTGGGAGAGCCCGCAGCTCGCGAGCGGCATCATTTCGCAACCCTCGGTGTATGAGGTCGACGGCAAGGAATATGTCGCCGTGCTCGCCGGCTACGGCGGCGCGAACCCGATCTGGGGCGGCCCGATGGCCGACATCGCAAAGGATGTTCCGCGCGGCGGCACGCTCTACGTGTTCGCGCTCGACTGATCGGGATGAAGCCTGTTCACAAGCCCGTCATTAGCGTGAACAGGCCCCAGGCCCCGGTCGCGCCCGCATGCGCCCGATGCGGGCGCGACACCCCAACAGCTTCAACCGGACAAACGATCATGAATGCTCGCCTCACTCCCCTTACCGTCGCCAGTCTGCTCGCCGTGGGCGTGGCGCTGACACCGGCAGCCGCGTCGGCCGGCGTACGCATCTGCACGCTGCCCGGCAGCCCGACCACGGCGCTCGACAAATCCATCGCGCGCGAAGTGTTCCGCACGGCGGGCATCGCCGCATCGTTCAACAAGCGCGGCGTCGACGACGATGGCGGCGACGACGGCATCTCCGCCAGCGAACTGAAGAAGTCGCTCGAACGCGATTGCGATGTGATCGCCGGCTTCCCGCGCTCGGAGATCGCCGATGCGTCGGGGTCCAGAATGACGTTCTCGCAAGGCTACCTGCGCTCCGGCTATGTCAGCGTTTCGCTGCGCGACGCGCAAGCATCGTCCGGCGCCAAGGAAACGATCGCGGCCACGTACGGCAGCCCTTCGCAGCTGATCGCCGCGCAGCAGACGAACGCCCGCTTCGATCTCGAAAACACGAGCGAGAAGACGATCGGCGCACTCGCCACCGGCCGCGCACAGCGCGCAATCGTCTGGTATCCGAGCGTCGTCGCGTATCAACACGCGCACCCGCAACAACGGCTCCAGGTGGCGGCGACGTCGTCGCCGTACTCCGACTGGCAGCTGTCGTTCGCATTCGGGCCGGGCAAGGAAGCACTGCAGAAGCGCATCGACGCGACGCTGTCGCGGATGAACGGCAACGGCCGTCTCGCCGCGCTCACGCGCGGCTGGGCCCTTCCGGAAACGGTCGCGCAGGCGATCGGGGCGCCAGCACCCGGCCGTTTCCTCGACGGCTCGGTCGCATCCGCGCAACCGCAGCCGGCAAAGAGCGGCTTCATCAAGGTTTCGACCACCGAAGGCAGCGACATACCGTCGTTCGACCAGGCGCAGGTGCAGCATGGCAAGAAGGTCTATGCCGACGCCTGCGCGAAATGCCATGGCGACCAGCTCGAGGGCAATACCGCGCCCGCACTGAGCGGGGAAGCCTTCGCTCCCGAAGGCAAGTCGCATATCACTGTCGGCGGTGTGTTCCAGTACATGTCGAACAACATGCCGGCCGACCGCCCCGGCAAGATGACGGCGCAGGAATACGAGGATCTGATGGCGTTCCTGCTTTACTCGAACGGCTACGATCCCGCGAAGAGCAAGCTGACCGCCGATATCGCCAACGCGTCGAAGGCGCCGCTCGTCGCCGGGCCGCGCAAGTAACGCCCCCTCCCCCCTTGTTTCGCTCGATTCGCCGCGCCGGGAAGCATTCCCGGCGCGCGGGCAACCTATTTCTTTTCATTTCATTCAGGAAAACGACATGACCTCCCGCAATCGCAGAACCTTCATCATTCAGACGGCCGGCCTGTGCGCCGCGCTCGCGGCCGGCACCCGTGCATTCGCGGCAGCGCCGCTCGTCGACGAAAACGATGCAGCCGCGAAGACGCTCGGCTACCGCGCGAAGGCAACGACCGTCGACGCGGGCAAGTTCCCGAAGTACCAGGCGGGCCAGACGTGCTCGAACTGCCGCTTCTACAAGGCCGCCGAAGGCGAGTCCTCCGGCACGTGCCCGATGTTCGCGGGCAAGGCGGTTGCCGCTGATGGCTGGTGCAACGTCTATGCAAAGCGTGCTTGAGCGCGAGCGCGGGCACGACAGCACGCCGCGCGACGGTGCGGACGCCGATCGCACGGCGCATCTGCATGCGCTGATCGCGCTGGGCATCGATCGCGGATACGTGACCCGCGGCGAAATCGTCGATGCGCTGCCCGACGATGCCGCCGAAGGCGCGGATTTCGACGCAGCCGCGTCGATGCTCCACGAGTTGGGCATCGAGATGCGCGAGCATGCCGACTCGCGCACCGCGTGGACGCTCGATCGCCATTTCGCGCAAGCAACGGACGTGACGGAAGTGTCGGAAGTGACGTCGCGGCTTGCCGGCGCGTCGGCGCCGCTCGCGCCCGCCGATCTGCTCGCAAGCCGCACGAACGACCCGGTCCGGATCTATCTGCGGGAAATGAGCGCCACACCGCTGCTCGAGCGAGAAGAGGAGATCGCGCTCGCGCTTCATCTGGAAAGCGGTCGCGCAGCATGCATCGAGGCACTGAGCCGCGATCCGGCTGCGCTCGACGTCATCGCGTCGATCGCCGGCGATATCCGGTCGGGTAAGGCAGCGGCTTCGGTCTACGTGACGGGGTTCGTTGGTGACCCCGAATCGCATGCGGGTTTGTCCGCCGATATCCCCGCCGCTTCGTCCACCGATTCACCCTCCGAATCACCCGTCGATTCAGCCACCGATTCGCCCATCGATTCGTCCACGAATTCGCCCGGGAATGAACCGACGCCCGATTCGACTACGGATTCACCCGCACTGACGGGCGAAGCCGACCTCTCGCCGGACAACCCGGTGTGGCGCGATGCCGTCGCAGAATCACTCGAGCGCGCCGGTGCGCTTGCGTCGGCGATGCATCGCGCATTGCGGTCCGACGGCTTCGCCTCGGCCGGTTACCGGTCGCTGATGCGCGAGGCCGCCGCGCTGACCGGCAGGATCCGCTTCACCGCGCGTGCAATCGAACGTATCGGCGACACGATTCGCGAACGCGCAACGCAAGCGCGCAAGTTCGAAAAACGCATCGTCGAAACATGGGCCGAATCGGGCCTACGTGCCGAATCGCCGCACCGCGACCTCCTCACGCCGTGCAACGACGTTCGTGCATGGCTGCACGCATGCATCGCCGCGCATCCCGGCTGCGGCGCTGCCCTCGCCCGCCACGCACCGGCACTGATCGAAGCACGAACCGCGCTCGCGCACCTCGCCGGCCAGTCGGCCCTGCCGCTCGACATCGCGATCGCGATCGACGCGCGTCTGTCGCGCATCGATCGCGCGATTCAGCCCGCGAGAAAGAAGCTGTTCCAGAGCAATCTGCGGCTCGTCGTATCGATCGCCAAACGGTATCCCGATCGCGGCTTGCAGCTTCTCGACCTGATCCAGGAAGGCAATATCGGCCTGATGAAGGCCGTCGATCGCTACGACCACCGGCGCGGCTTCAAATTCGCGACGTATGCGACCTGGTGGGTCCGGCAGGCGATCACGCATGCGATCGCCGATCAGGGCCGCACGATACGCGTGCCCGCGCATACGGTCGACGCGATCAACAAGCTGTCGCGGCTCGCGCGAACGCATGCGCAACAGACCGGCCATGCCGCCGACGCGCCGTCGCTCTCCAGGCAGATGCGGCTGCCGGTCGACAAGGTGCGCGAACTGATGGGCATCGTGCGCGAGCCGATCTCCGCCGACATGCCCGTTTCGTCCGAGCACGACCTGACGTTGACCGACGTCGCGATCGACCACGACACGCCGACCCCTGAAGAGTGCGCGAGCGCCAGCCAGCTTCGCGATGCGGTCGCGGCGCTGATCGACCGCCTGCCGGCTCGCGAAGCGTGGATTCTCCGCTTGAGGTACGGCGTCGACGTCGAAAACGAGTATTCGCTTCGCGAAATCGGCCGTCAGCTGAACCTGTCGGCCGAGCGCGTTCGCCAGATCGAGGCGTCGGCGCTCGAACGGATCCGGCAATTCGAGCACGCGCCGGCGCTTCGATCGTTGATCGCCTGACGCCGCCGCGCGACCCCGTTGTCCGAACGCGACCTGCATCGGACGACCGTTCATCCTCACTGCCCCACGCCGGTTGTTGAGGACTGCAACAGAGCGTGCTGCATTTCTGAACGACATGCCGCATCGCTACCCTGCCCGCAGCATCGTTCGCTCGGTCTGATCGACCGAATCGGACGCTGCTGCCGTGACTTTCGCCGAATGTGTTCATCGATCGCCCATGCTGGCATGCATGTTGCGTTTTATCTGTCGAACGCAGTCCTACACGAAACAATGGAGACATCCTTGTCCA